>NZ_JBQHST010000039.1:0-19898 GCF_052066095.1 Collinsella sp. HCP28S3_B9 | reverse complement strand
ATTTTGACTACTTCTAGATGCAAAGTAGTCAAAATAGCCCCGTCCCAAATTAGCTGCCCTTGCACCAAAAACGGCGCCCGCCGGCGATGTTGCCGGCGGGCGCCGTTGTCGTATAGGTGGCTATGTCGTGCGGGCTGCTGTTGAACGTTCGGACCCGTTCTCTACAGCGAGTCGATAAAGCGCTGCTGGGCGGCGCGACCGGCTTCGTCCCATTTAAAGACGCCGGCGTTGTCGAGCACGTGGCCAAACACCATGCCGACCTCCTCGTGCAGGATGTCGATGGCGCTATCCGCCGTAAGCTCGTCGGCGCGGCGGGCAAAGACGTCCTCGGCCCATGCGGCGTGGCTGCGGCAAAGGTCGTCGCCCTCGAGCGCGCCGGCAAGGTCGTAACTGACATCGGCCTTGGCTGCCAGCAAGTGCTCGCGGACAGCGCCGAGCTCGGGAACCAAGCGCGGCGGCAAAATGGCCAGGCCCATGACCTCGATCAAGCCGATGTTCTCTTTCTTGATGTGGTGGTACTCGGCATGCGGGTGAAATACGCCCAGCGGATGCTCGTCGGTTGTGATATTGCAGCGAAGCGCCAGGTAGGCCTCGTAGATCGTGCCGCCGGCATTGCCGCGAGAGTCGACGCGGCGGATGACGGGCGTCACGGTGTTGTGGGCCACGCCGTCGGCCGTGTGTGCGATGACGCCCACAGACTCATCGGTCCACTCGCGCCAGGCGAGGATAATCTTCTCGGCGGCGTCGAGCAGCTGGGCGCGGTCGTGCGAGCGCAGTCTCAGCACCGAAAGCGGCCACTGCAACACGGTGCCGCTGACCTGGTCAAAGCCGGGCACGTTAAACTGCGAGACCTCGGCGGCATGCATCATGGGGAACTCGTGCGCGCCGCCCTGGAAGTGATCGTGCGACAGAATCGAGCCGCCCACGATGGGCAGGTCGGCGTTGGAGCCAATAAAGTAGTGCGGGAACAGGTCCACAAAATCGAGCAGGCAGGTCAGTCCCTTACGGTCGACGTGCATCGGGCGATGCTCGGCGCTCATAGCGATGCAGTGCTCGTTAAAGTACGCGTACGGGCTGTACTGGAAGCCCCAGCGCTCGCCGTTGAGCTGGATGGGGATAACGCGCAGGTTCTGGCGAGCGGGATGGGCGCCGCCGTCGGCTGCGGCGGAGCGTCCAGGGTAGCCCTCGTTCTCGATGCACAGTTGACAGGCGGGATACTTCTCGCCCGTGTTCTTTGCGGCGCCGGCCGCGGCAATGTCGCGCGGGTCCTTCTCGGGCTTCGACAGGTTGATGGTGATTTCCAGGTCGCCCCAGTTGGTGGGGGTGCTCCATTTGATATTGCGCGCGATGGCGGCGCGGCGCACGTAACCGGCGTCACAGCACAGACCATAGAACCAGTCGGTCGCGGCGCGGGGCTCGTTGACGCCCATGCGTCCGTTGAACTCCTCGTTTACAGCCGAAGGCCTCGGCATGAGCGCGCCCATGATGCGCATGGCGATGCGGTCGCGGCCCGACGCCGTGTCCTCGGCAGCGCCGTTGGCAACGGCGTCCTCGGAAAGCGCGGCAAGCGTGCCCTCCAGGTCAAAATTGGGGAGCGTATCGGGGTGCAAGAGCGAGAGCTTCTCGTTCTGCATCGCCCAAGCCATGTCGAGGGCAGGACCCGTGGCGCCGATGCACTCGAGAATGGTGTTGTAGGCCCAGATGCGGTCATCCTGTCCGATCATGGATCGATGGATGGCATACTCAATCAGGCCCTGCGCGGCCTCGCGCACATCAGTCATTACAGCCATGCCGCGTAAGCCCCCTTGTCAGAAATTGCGTAGTGGCGGGCAGAGCCCTCGCCCAGCCAGCCGTTCATCTTGGTGATGAAGGTGTCGACCAGGTCGAGCGGCACGAAGGCCTGGATGGTGCCACCAAAGCCGCCACCGTGGATGCGGACGGCGCCGCGGCCGTCGAGCACATGCTCGGCCAGCGCCAAGGCATACATGGAAGGTTGCTCGGAGCCCAGTTTGGCGACGACATTCTGCAGGTACATGGCGGAGCTGGCACCGGACTCGCGCGTCAGGACCAGGAACTGGTCGATGTCGCCGGCGCTAAGGGCTGCCCAGCGCTTATCGACCAGGCCGTTCTCGTACCAGTAGTGAACGGCGCGCAGGCAGGCACGGTCGCCCAGCTTGGCGCGTAGCTCAGGGAGCTTGGCGTCAAAATCCGCCACGTTTACCTCGCACAGGCGTGTCTTGCCAAACTCGGCGGCGATGTCCTGCATCTCGCGCGGAACGGCGGCGTAGTCGTCGGTAGCTGCCACATGGTCGGCGCCAACCTTAACGAGCACGAGCGCATAGCCGTGATCCTCAAAGTTGAGTTCGAGCTTCTGGGTTTTAGGCTGAGCCTGGTCCTCAAAGTCCATGTAGGCGAGGCCGCCCAAGCAAACGGCGGCCTGGTCCATAAGACCGCAGGGCTTGCCGTAATAGTTGTTCTCGGTGCGCTGGCTCATCTGGGCGAGCGCGACGGGCTCGATGGCGGGTGCGCCCCAGAGCGCCTCCATGGCACGACCGTACGCCGCCTCGACAGCAGCGGAGCTCGAAAGACCGCCGCCCGAGGGAACGGAGCAGGTGAAGGCGAAGTCGAAGCCCTGGGGCTCAACGCCCAGAGCAGCGATTTCATGGGCCATGCCGCGGACGAGGCTTGCGGACGTGCCCTTCTCGGACTCCTGAACATCGAGCGTATCGAGCGTGATCTCAAAGCTAGGATAGCCCTCGTCGGCGACGCGGATCTTGTTGGAGTCGGTTGCCACGGCGATACCGTCAACGGCGACATCGAGCGAGCCGGCGATAACATGGCCGCCCTCGTGATCGGTGTGGTTGCCGCTGATCTCGGAACGGCCGGGCGCGTGCACGTAGAGCACCTGGCGGTCGCCGATGGGTCCAAACTCCTCCTCAAACAGCTTGGTGAGCATGGTGAGTGTCTTTTCGTCGGGGGTGGTCATGGGAGTCCTTTCCTTGGCGCACACGGGTGAGTTTTGTGTCGTTATGAGTACGTTAACAACTTGAAGCGGCATGAACCAAGTGTTCACGATGCCGCACGTTACGGGCTATGTTAACGTACTCATAACAGATCGCTTGTCACTTTTTGAGAATCTGGTAATCGGTAGAAATACAGCCGTGAACGGTAATGCCGTATGGACTTATAAAGCAGAAGAGATGCAGATAGAAAAAGTAGAGTACGTTAACATGCGTCCGACGATAGCGGGCTTCGGCGTGGGGTGTGTTTCTGCCCGGGTCGGCATGCACGCTATTCAAATTTCGCAAGGGTGAAGGTGATTCTGTGGCAAGGCACTCGTCCAACGATACGGGTACGCGTCCGGTCTCCATGGCCGACGTCGCCCGCGCTGCCGGTGTTTCGCAGCAGACGGTTTCGCGCGTCGCCAACGGCTTGCCCAACGTTAACGAGCAGACGCGCCAGCGCGTGCAGGCCGCTATGCAAGAGCTCGGCTTTCGTCCGAGTTATGCCGGCCGCTCGCTGCGCGACGGCCGTTACCATTCGGTCGGTCTGTGCGTCAACGATATCACCAAGTTTGGCAACCTCTCAATGATCGACGGCATCGCCAGCGCTGCTCGCGAGCATAATTGCGCCATCACGCTGGTCGAGATGTCCAAGACCGAGGAGTTTTCGCTTGCCGAGGCCACGCGTCGTATGGCTGCGCTGCCGGTGGACGGCATCATCATCGGCATGAGCCGCATGGCGCCCGATTTTGAGACGTTTGATCCGCTGCCGGGCATTGGCACGGTTATTGTTACCATGTACGCGCACCCGCGGGTGACCACGGTCGACTCCGACCATTACGGCTGCTCGCTCTTGCTTATGGATCATCTGTTTGAGCTGGGGCACGAGCAAATTCGCTATATTGGCGGCCCGTCGTTCTCGGTCGACGAGCAATTTCGTCGCGCCGGCTGGCAGGATGCGCTCGAGCATAAGCACATTAAGCCGCAGGCGCCGCTCGAGGGCGACTGGTCTGCCAACAGCGGCTACGAGGCCGGCAGGTACCTGGCCGAGCACGATCGCACCATGACGGCGATCTATGCGGCAAACGATCAGATGGCAAATGGCGCGATTGCCGCGCTGCGTGATAGCGGCCTGCGCGTGCCCGAGGACGTAAGCGTGGTGGGCGTCGACGATTCGCTCGACGACTTTGTCGCGCATAACGAGCTCACGACCGTTCGATTCGATTTACATCAGCGTGGACGCGAGGTGTTTGAGCACGCGGTTCCCGAGGCGGGTACGGCGGGCAAAACCGTTGCTATTCGTATTCCCGGCCAGCTCATTATTCGACATAGCACGGCGATGCCACGCTCATAGTTTGCGCAGGTAAACGACGATTTATCGTATTTTAATAACAATCGGTAAGGATGCCGGCAGATAACAGTTGGAATGCCGCCAAGTGCTATGATAGACAGGTTATTTTGTCTATCTAGGAGGCTTTGTCTGATGGAGATCACCAAGGATATCCGCTACATTGGCGTCAACGACCACGACATCGACCTGTTCGAGGGCCAGTACGATGTGTCCGAGAACGGTATGGCATACAACAGCTACGTTATCTTGGGCGAAAAGATCGCTGTCGCCGATTCGGTCGACGGTGGTTTTGTCGACGAGTGGCTCGGCAACCTCGAGGCCGCGCTCGATGGCCGTACGCCCGACTACCTGGTCATCCATCATATGGAGCCTGATCACTCCGCCGGTATCGCCGCCTTTATGGAGCGCTATCCCCAGGCGCAGATTGTGGCCAGCATGGGTGCTTTCCGCATGATGGTCAACTACTTTGGCACCGACTTCCCCGAGCGCAAAATGGTTGTCAAAGAGGGCGATGTGCTCGACCTGGGCGGCCACAGCCTGACCTTTATCGGCGCCCCCAACGTTCACTGGCCCGAGGTACTCTTCTCCTATGAGGCCACCGACAAGGTGCTCTTTAGTGCCGACGGCTTTGGCAAGTTTGGCGCCAACGACATCGAAGATCCCGAGGGCTGGGCTTGCGAGGCTCGCCGCTACTACTTTGGCATCGTGGGAAAGTTTGGCAAGTTTGTGCAGGCCGTGCTCAAAAAGGCTGCCGATCTGGATATTCAGATCATCTGCCCGCTCCACGGTCCTGTCCTTACCGAGAATCTGGGCTATTACCTCGACACCTACAACACCTGGTCGAGCTATCAGCCCGAGGACGAGGGCATCACGATTGCCTACGCGAGTGTGTATGGACATCTGAAGGCTGCCGTCGAGGAGCTCGCATCTGCGCTCGAGGCTCGCGGCCAGAAGGTTTCCGTCTTTGACCTGGCTCGCGACGACATGGCCGAGGCCGTTGAGGATGCGTTCCGCTATGACCGCCTGGTGCTTGCCTCCATCACCTATCAGGGCGAGATCTTCCCGTTCATGAGCACCTTTATCCACACGCTCGCCGAGCATGCCTACCAGAACCGCACCGTGGCGCTCGTCGAGGCCGGTTCCTGGGCGCCCACCGCTGCCAAGGTTATGACCAAGGAGCTCGAGGGCATGAAGGACATCACCCTGGCGCAGAACAAGGTGACCGTGCTGGGCTCGCTCAACGACACATCGCGCGCCCAGATCGAGGCCCTCGCCGACGAGCTTTCCAAGTAGCGATATTTCGCTTTTTACGGGCAAAACCACCACAAAGGGACAGGCCCTTTGTGGTGGTTTTTGTTTAAGCGCCGGCGATGATGAGGGCTGGACGTGCGCTATCGGTGGCCTCGGCGATTGAGGTGGCGACGGCGGCGTCGGGGTCGCTGTCCATCACGATGATATCGACGTCGGCAAGCTCGGCAAAACGGTACATGCCGCGTCCGTTGACCTTACTGGCGTCCATGAGGGCGACGCTTTGACGGGCGGCACCGACCATAGCCGCTTTGGTCTCGGCCATCTGCGGAAAGTCGGTCGTAAAACCGCAGCCGGGAACAAAAGCGCCAGGACACATGACGGCAAGGTCGGCGTGGACCATTTGGAGCGCCTGCATGGTAAGTGGGCCGTACAGATAGCGATGACCTTTGCGCAGTGCCCCGCCCAGCATGACGACATCGACCGAGGGCATGCTCTCGTCAATATAATCGGCGATGGTAATGTCGGCCGTGATAACGGTGATGCCGTCGCGCTGATCGAGGAGCCGGACGAATTCGAGCGCCGTGGTACCCGAGTCGACGAGCAGCGTGTCGCCGTCATTAACGAGCTCGATGGCGCTTTGCGCGATGGCCTGCTTGGCGGCGACGTTGACATTGATGCGGCGATCCTGCGTGGAGACGGTCAGGCGTTTGTGGAGCGATACGGCACCACCATGTGTGCGACGCAGCTTGCCTGCTTCGGCGAGCGCGTCCAGGTCGGCGCGGGCGGTGACGGAGGACACGCCAAAGGTCTGGGCGATTTCTGCTACCTGCACCGAGGCGTTATGCTCGAGTATTTCCATAATGGCGGTACGGCGCTCGTCAGCAAAAGCACGGTTGGTAGCTTGGGCCATGTTTGCTCCATTCTCGGCTAAATTTGCAGGAATTGTGTTGACTCTATTTTCGTTCATTTTCTTTTTGAGTAAGAAAACACCTTTCGATTACTTATCTTTTCTATAAAAGAAAGACGCTAAACGCTCAAAATTCAATATCGAACACGCCCACTCGGTTCCGATTCCTTCCGTTTACTTTTCAAAAACGACTGTATTGGCCTGCATGGGCTCAATATCTCGCACGTGCAAAGCTGCTGAATTTCATACAATGAGCGCAGTAAAACGCAAGGTGAAACGCCTTGTGAACAACTACGCCCGATGTCCAGATGCGGGCGAGGGAGAGGAGCAAACGCTCATGGCACTTGTTACCACCGAAAAGATGCTCAAGGACGCTCAGGCCGGCCACTACGCCGTCGGCGCGTTCAACGTCGAGAACCTCGAGTTTGTTATGGCCGTTCTGGCCGCTGCCGAGGAGACCAAGTCCCCCGTCATCATGCAGACCACCCCGGGCACCATCAAGACCGCTGGTCTGGACTACTTCTACGGCATGGTGAAGGCCGCTGCCGAGCGCGCTTCCGTGCCCGTCGCTCTGCACCTCGATCACGGCGATGGCTATGACCGCTGCATGCAGGCTTTCCGCACGGGCTACACCTCCGTCATGATCGACGGCTCGCACGAGTCCTTTGAGGACAACATTGCCCTGACCAAGTCCGTCGCCGACGCTGGCCGCGCCATGGGCGTGCCCGTCGAGGCCGAGCTCGGCAAGGTTGGCGGCAAGGAGGACGACGGTCCCGCGGTTGAGGGCGAGAGCCCCTACACCGATCCTGCCGAGGCCAAGGAGTTCGTCGAGCGCACCGGCTGCACCTCGCTGGCCATTGGCGTTGGCACCAGCCACGGCGTGTACACGAGCGATCCGCACATCGAGCAGTCCGTGGTCAAGGCCATCCGCGACGCCGTCGACGTGCCGCTGGTTCTGCACGGCACTTCCGGTGTGCCCGATGAGCAGGTTGCCGAGGCTGTGAAGAACGGCATCTGCAAGGTTAACTACGCTACCGAGCTGCGTCAGGCCTACACCAAGGGCTTCATGGCCTACATGGCCGAGAACCCCGCCTGCTTCGATCCCAAGAAGCCGGCCAAGGAGGGCATGCGTGAGATCACCGAGCTGGTTAAGATCCGCATGACCAACCTCAACTCTGTGGGCAAAGCAGAGTAACAGCAAGGGTACTCTGATCCCACCGGGCCGTCCGGAAACGGAAAAGGGCCTATCTCTCAGAACGTCCTCGGACATGTCGGAAGCCCCGCTGCGCGCTACGCGCTGCGGGGCTTCCTCCGTCCTGCGGAATGTTCTGAGAGATAGGCCCTTTTCCGTTTCCGGACGGCCCTGCTCAATCGCCCTTGTGGCGTTGGGGCGGAATAGTGGTGCGCTAGGGACGCTTTGTTGATGGGGGACTAGTATGCCCGGGCTTGGTTGGGGAATGACTTGTTTAGGGATGCTTGGAGCTTATCGAAGGATATTCGCAAGTTGAGATTCTGATCGGTTGAGCGTTTGGCTTTTGTGGTGGGGGAGTCGAGGAGGCCGTTTCTCTGTGTCGGGAGGAAGGAGAAAAGGTCTACATGTTTTAGGGATGGCTGCTGTGCTGCGTCATTGGAAGAATGCATGCTTATGCGGCCTCCTCGATGTCCACCAAAAGGTTGCGCACGGGGTGTGCTGCTAGGTCCCGTTCGTTGGCAGTATTATGCCGCGGCTGCTGCAAAGAAGCGCTAAAGAAAGGCTTAATCAGGTTTGTTATAACAATGAAACCGCAGGTCAAAGGTATCGAATAACACTCTTGAAAGGTTTTGAGCTTAAGGGCTTTCTAAGGTTTGCGGCTCGGATGTGGCGCGGACGTGCGGAGCGTGTGAATGATCGCTGTTAGCGCTGCGGTGCGGCGGCGCGTACCTGTTCGATGACCTTTTCCATGGTGGCGTCGATGCGGTCTTTCTTGAGCTCACATTCCCAGACGGTGATGGGCGTCCAGCCCATTCGGGTAAGCGCGTCGATGGCGGCTCGGTCGCGCTCGACGTTGCGGCGAAACTTTGCCTCCCAAAACTCAACATTGCGCTTGGGCTGGCTCGGATTGCACTTAGGGCAGCGATGCCAAAAGCAGCCGTTGACGAAAATGGCGATCTTGCGCCCGGGAAAGGCGATGTCAGGCTTGCCGGGTACCTTCCATTCCAGACGGTATCCCGTAAGGCCCGCTGCCCGCAGGCGCTGGCGAACGAGCAGCTCGGGTTTGGTGTTGGCGCGCTTGTTGCCCTTCATGGACTTTTTTATAGCGGCGCGACGGCGCACCAGTTCGCGCTCGTCAGCGGAGAGGTCCGAGGTATCGATGCCGTCGAGCAGACCTGGCTTGGGACGCTTTTTGCTGCGGCGCTTAGGTGCGCGCTTGGGCTTGGTGGCGGGTTTGTCGGCCGTGTTGGGCGTGGCGTCATCGGCGGCGCCGTTGGCCTCAAGCCGATCTTTCTTCAACTCAATCAGAGCATCGATAAGCCCTTTGTCGGCGGGCATCCACTCAACGGTGGCAAGCGAGGTGCGCGGAATCCAGCGGATATCGAGCTGGCGGTCGTGCTTCTGGGGCTCATCGGATTCTTTAGCCAGCGAGCAGTAGTAACACTCCATTGAGAGATGAAAATCGGGGTAGTCATACTCAACGGTGTAAAAATCGCGCAGGTTGGTGACTTTTACCTGCAGCTCTTCCATGAGCTCGCGGCGTACGGCGTCCTCGGGCGTCTCGCCGCGCATGAGCTTGCCACCGGGGAACTCCCAAAGTCCCTGCATGTCGCCGTAGCCGCGCTGCACGGCAAGCAGCTCATCGGATCCTTCCTTGCGAATGATCCCAGCGGCAACATGAACAGTCTTCAACAGGAGTCCTCTCTCAACATCAACACATGACAAGGCAGCTCATTTGGGTAGTCTTTTTGGGACGGGGCTTTTTTAGCTACCCTATCCGTAGCCTTCGAAGCATGAGGCCGCATTTGACATAGGGTAGCTAAAAAAGCCCCGTCCCAAAAAGACTACCCCTACCTTACGCAACGGTAAGGCAAGCGTAAGCGATATCGATGGTAGCCGACTCGGCTTCTTGCGACTATAGATGCCGTAGACTAATCGCAAGAAAGGACTCGGTATGCAAACCACGCACATGGCGACCCCGGTACTGGAAGTCGTGCATCTCGAAAAGGTATACGGAGCGCTGGGCAACGTGACCCGCGCGCTCAACGACGTCAGCTTTACCGTCAACCGCGGCGAATTCGTTGGCATCATGGGCGCTTCGGGCTCGGGCAAGTCGACGTTGCTCAACTGCGTGTCGACCATCGATAGTGCCACAAGTGGCACGATCCGCATCAACGGCCAGGACGTGACGCGCATGAAGCAGGCTAAGCTTTCGCAGTTCCGCCGCGAGGAGCTCGGCTTTATCTTCCAGGACTCCAACCTGCTCGATACGCTCACGGCACGCGAGAACATCGCCCTGCCGCTCACCATCGCCCGCACAAGCTCGGCAGAGATCTCGACCCGCGTGCAGGATGTGGCAGCGCGCCTGTCCATCAGTCAGGTGCTCGACAAGTATCCCTACCAGATGTCCGGCGGTCAGCAGCAGCGCGTTGCCGCGGCTCGCGCGCTCGTCACCGACCCCACCATGATCATGGCCGACGAGCCCACCGGCGCCCTCGATTCCAAGAGCGCTCGCCTGCTGCTCGAGAGCCTGGAGGCCCTTAACCGCCGCCTGCGCGCCACCGTGCTCATGGTCACGCACGACAGCTTTGCCGCCAGCTACACGAGCCGTGTGCTGTTTATTCGCGACGGCAAGATCTTCACCGAGCTGCGCCGCGGAGACACCGACCGCCGCGAGTTCTTCGACCGCATTATGGAGGTCGTTGCCATGATGGGCGGTGAGGGCTCCGATGCTCTGTAAACTCGCTTGGGGCAACGTCCGCCGCGCCGGCCGCGACTACCTCGTCTACCTTTTGACGCTCACCCTGGGCGTCACGGTCTTCTATGCCTTTAACACCATCTCGATGCAGGTCGACATCGCCGGAATCGATGAAGAGGGCTTGGCGCAGGTTATGGGCAGCATGCTCGGCTACCTGACGTACTTTTTGGCCGGTGTCATGGCCTTTTTGATGGTGTATGCCAATAACTTCATCATGAAACGCCGCAAGAAGGAGTTTGGCCTGTACCAGGTGCTCGGTATGGGGCGCGGGCGCGTCGCCACGATCATGGCGCTCGAGACCGTGATAGTATCGGTTGTGGCCTTTGTCGCCGGCATTGTGCTGGGTGTGGGACTCTCCCAGCTCATGACGTTCTTTACGGCCTCGCTCTTTAAGACACAGATCGCCAATTTCCACTTCTTTTTCTCGGTGCATGCGTTCAACCTGACCCTTGCCTGCATGCTCGTAATGTTTGTGCTCACGCTACTGCTGAACCTTCGCGCCGTGCGTCGTACCAAACTCATCGAGCTTATGGGTGCCGAGCGTCGCAACGAGAGCATCAAGACACGCAACCCCTGGATCGCGATTGCCATCTTTGCCGTGGGCGTGGTGCTTGTGGGCGTGGCCTATTACCGTCTGCTACGTGATGGGTTCCCGCTAACCGCGACGGACAGCAAGCTGCAAGAGGCCATGAACCAGTTTGGCATTACGACCGCTATGGTTACCGTGGGTACCTTTGCCCTGTTTTGGGGACTCTCGGGCATGCTTATCAAGCTGCTGCAGAGCCTGCGCGGCGTGTATTGGCGCGGCCTCAACATGTTTATCGTGCGCCAGCTTGCGGCCAAGGTCAACACGGTGTGCTTTTCGATGGGCGTCATCGCGATGCTCCTGTTTTTGGCCATCACCTCGGTGACGTGCGGTATGTCGATTGCCAATGTGATGAACGAGAATCTGGAGCGCTATACGCCGGCCGATATGTCGCAGACGTATGTCTATTACACGCCCGATACGCTCGACTACTACAAAGAGTATGTCAATCCGTCTGAGGCCGATCGCATGGTGCTGGCCGATAGTACGGTCGATTTGTACTCCGCATGGCACGGTAAGGACAAGTCGGCGGACAACAACGACGAGACCGGCAAGAAGGTCAATATCGCCGATGTTGCCGGTGAGCATGTGCAGATCGATTCGCATCTAAGTTACCCGTTTGGCGGTTCGAGCCCTTCGGTGTCTGCGGGTGAGATGTGCAAGACCATGGGCGAAAAGCTTCCCAAGGCGTTCGGGGGTAGCAAGCCCGATGCGATAGGTCTGTTTGTGACGCCGGCGAGCCAGTACAACAAGCTGCGTCAGATGATGGGCGAGCAGCCGGTGAGCATTGGCCGCGACCAATATCTGCTCACGTGTGATATGGGCGGCGAGCTGATCGACCTGTACACCAAGTATATGGCCGGCGGCCATGCCCTTACCTTGGGCGGGCATACGCTCAAACCCGCAACCGATAAGTCGGACGAGGACACGGCGGCCATCGCCAACTCGGCGATGGGCAGTAATCCGGGTACCGTCGTCGTTGCCGACGAGCTGTTGTCCCAAATTAATCTGCAGCCGTATTCCAGTAGCCTGCTCGTTAACTACAAACAGGGGATGGATACGACCGAGGCAGACGAGAGCATTGAATACACTGTGCTCGACAATCTGCTCGTTGACGGCAAGGAGCCGGGGTCGTGGGGAACCTTCATCACACGCTCCGAGATGTACGCGCAAGCAGCGCAAATGAACGGTCTTATTAGCTACCTAGCCATCTACATCGGCTTTGTATTGGTCGTTGCATGCGCGGCGATTCTGTCGATCCAGCAACTCTCCAACGTGGCCGACGGCAGCCGCAGCTATCGTGTGCTGGCACAGGTCGGCTGCGACGACCGCCAGATTCGCCATTCGGTGATGGCGCAGCAAGCGGTATTCTTCCTGTTCCCGCTGGCAGTGGGCCTGGCGCACTCCTTTGTGGCACTTAAGGTGATCATCGAGCTGGTGAGCATATTCGGAAATATGAGCATCGGCGGCACTGTGGGCCTCACCTGCGCGATCTTCCTGGCAGCATACGGTGGCTACTTCCTGGTGACCTACCTCATGAGCACCGGAATGGTGCGAGCTGCCATAGCCACCCGCTACAGCGAGTAACAAGCGGGCAAAATCGTCGCAAAATCAGAGGCGTATGACCGCCGCGAAGGGACCAGGGGCCCTTTCGCGGCGGTTTTTTCCAACCTGGTGCGTCTCAGATACAAGTGAGTAGACTTTTTTGAACCTGCCGAGCACATCGCGACAAATGCTCAATAAAACCGCAGGTCAGAGCTGTGGCGTTTTGGGGCGTGCTTGGCCTCCTGCAAAAAGCCTACTCACTTGGTTTTTCTGCTAGAAGACCGCCGCGAGGGAAGGCAACTCCCCCGGTAGTCGTTGGGGACGTTCTTAAACGACTAGTCAAACAAGAGCGTCCCCAACGACTACCCCAAAAGGAGCGTCCCCAAGTGCTGGCTTTGGCAACGACGCTGGTAGAAAAACGTCAGCGAAAACCCGTACACGCGAGCAAGGTGCCTTGAAGCGAGGCGGCATTGACCTTTTGGTCATGCCGTCGAAGCTGAAAGGCAGATTGCTCGCGTGTACGGGTTTGTAGCGTCGGCCGGTTACGGCGTTTGGTAAAACGCCGTAACCTACACCCGCTCTGCGATCTCGTGGATGAGGTAGTCGGTCTTTTCCCAGCCCAGGCACGGGTCGGTGATGGACTTGCCAAAGACGCCGCCGTCGACAGACTGGTTGCCGTCCTCCAGGTAGGATTCGATCATAAAGCCCTTGACTAGCTTGGAGATGGACTCGTTGCGGCGGCAGCTGTCGAGCACCTCCTTGCAGATGCGGTGCTGCTCCAGCGGGCGCTTGCCCGAGTTGTCGTGGTTGCAGTCGATGATCGCCGCCGGGTTGGCGTAGCCGGCATGCTCGGTATAGCGCTCAGCCAGACGCTCCAGATGCTCGTAGTGGTAATTGGGGTAGGTACGACCGTCGAGACCAATGTAGCCACGCATGACGGCGTGCGCGAGCGGATTGCCGTCGCACTCGACCTCCCAGTTGCGGAAGATGAAGCTTTGATGTGCCTGGGCGGCGTAGATGGAGTTGAGCATAACGGTGGTGGAACCGGCGGTGGGGTTCTTCATGCCCACAGGCACCGAAATGCCGCTCGACACCAGACGATGCTCCTGGTTCTCGACCGAGCGCGCGCCCACGGCGACGTAGCTCAGCAGGTCGACGAGGTACTGGTAGTTGGACGGGTAGAGCATCTCATCGGCGGTAAAGAAACCGGTCTCCTCGATGACGCGCAGGTGCATATGGCGGATGGCTTTAACGCCTTCGAGCAGGTCATCGGGAGCCTCGGGGTCGGGGTTGTGCAGCAGGCCCTTGTAGCCGGTGCCCTTGGTGCGCGGCTTGTTGGTATAGACGCGCGGAATGATGATGAGCTTGTCCTTGACCTCTTCGGCGACCTTGGCCAGTCGGCTCATGTACTCAAGCACCGAGTCCTCGCGGTCGGCAGAGCACGGGCCGATGATGAGCACCTTGCGCGCGTCCTCGCCGGTAAAGACCTTGGCGACCTCGGCGTCGAATGCCTGTTTTTTGGCGGTAAGATCGGCGGAAAGCGGCATTTCCTCGCGGATTTCCATGGGGATCGGCAACCTGCGCTTGAATTCCATGGCCATACGGGGCCTCCTCAATCAAATAAGACAAAGTGTGCATTGTCGAATGCTCGGCATTATCCGCTGTCGCACGCTAAAGTGCAAGCCCTCATCACCCCAAAACCTGCCAAAAAGGGACAGGTTTATTTTGGCAGGTTTTATCTGGTCAAACGTCAACTGGCCCTGGAATGGAATGATGCCACGCGGCTTGGAAGAGGCCGTCGATTTGGTCCCAGGGGAGGCGGTTTGAGGGTCGCAGAACAAAAAACGGGGGCACAGGTTGTCCTGCGCCCCCGTTCTCGGGTGTTATTCGTTCCCTGCGGCAGAATTTACGCCGCTTCGTCGAACTGCGAGTTGTACAGGTCGGCGTAGAAGCCGCCTTGGGCGAGCAGCTCGTCGTGTGTGCCCTTCTCGACGATGTCGCCGTCGCGAATTACCAAGATCACGTCGGCGTTGCGGATCGTGGACAGGCGGTGTGCGATAACAAAGCTGGTACGGCCCTGCATCAGCGCATCCGTGGCGCGCTGAATAAGCTCCTCGGTGCGGGTATCGACGTTGGATGTCGCCTCGTCCAAAATCAGCGCCGGGCGGTCGGCCAAAATGGCGCGGGCAATGGTCACGAGCTGGCGTTGGCCCTGCGAAAGGTTGGTGCCTTCCTCGTTGATCATAAAGTTGTAACCGCCGGCGAGCGTATGGATAAAGTGGTCGCAGCGTGCAGCGCGTGCAGCGGCCTCGACCTCGGCATCGCTTGCATCGGGGCGTCCGTAGCGGATGTTCTCGCGGATGGTGCCGTTAAACAGCCACGTATCCTGCAGCACCATGGCAAACTCGCCGCGCAGTGCCGCGCGGTCCCAATCGCGTACGTCGACGCCATCGACGCGCAGCGAGCCGCCGTCCACGTCGTAGAAGCGCTGTAGCAGCTTAATGAGCGTGGTCTTGCCGGCGCCGGTGGGACCGACGATGGCGATGGTCTGGCCGGGCTGTGCCTCGCAGCTAAAGTTGTGGATGATGGTCTTGTCGGGCGTGTAGCCAAACTTGACGTGGTCAAACTCCACATGGCCAGGGCGCTTTTCGGGAATCTGCGCGTCGGCCTTCTGCTCCTCCTCGGGCGCGGCCAGAAACTCAAAGACGCGCTCGGTGGCAGCGGCCATAGACTGCATCGTGTTGCTCACGTTGCCCAGCTGCTGCACGGGTTGCGTAAAGTTGCGAACGTACTGGATAAAGCTCTGGATGTCGCCGGGCGTGGCATTGCCGGTCAGCGCGAGCTGTGCGCCCACCACGACCACGCCCACGTAACCCATGTTACCCACCAAGCTCATAAGCGGCATCATCAGGCCCGACAGGAACTGCGAGCGCCAGCCACTAATAAAGAGGCGGTCGTTTTGACGGTCGAACTCTTCGATTGAGGCCTCGGCGCGGTCGAACACCTGAATGACGCTCTGGCCGGCAAAGTCCTCCTCGATAATGCCGTTGACGGCGCCCAGGACCTGCTGCTGCTCGCGGAAGTACGGCTGCGAGAAATGAATCATCACGGTCAGGATAATCGCGGCAGCCGGCAGTGTGAGCACGGTGACGCCGGTAAGCGGTAGGCTGATCGACAGCATCATGACGAGCACGCCGATAATCTGCGTCACCGACGTGATGAGCTGCGTCACGCTCTGGTTGAGCGACTGACCCAGCGTATCGACGTCGTTGGTGATGCGGCTGAGCACATCGCCCTTGCTGTGTCCGTTAAAGTAGCTCATCGGCACGACAGCGATCTTGGCGACGATTTCCTTGCGCATGCGGTAGCAAATCTTTTGCGTGACGCCGGTCATGAGCCAGCCCTGGATGAGGCTGCAAACAGAGCTTGCCAGATACAGGCAGAGCAAAAAGCCGAGCGTCTTGGCGATCCAGGCAAAGTCGACATCGCCGGTACCGTTGACCTTGGCGACCAGGCCTTCGAACAGCTTGGTCGTAACCTGGCCGAGCACCTTGGGTCCCACAATGTTAAAGACGACCGAGCACACGGCAAAGGCGACGGCGGCAAGCACGGCAACCTTGTGTTGACCGATATAGCCGAGCAACTGCCGCATGGCGCCCTTAAAGTCCTTGGCCTTCTCGCCGCGGCCCATGCCACCCATGCGGCCCATGGGACCGCGCTGGCGGGTGGGCTTGGGAATCTGAGTCTTGGTCTCGTCTGCCATTAGTGCTCGCCTCCCTCCATAACGGCTGCAATTTCTTCTTGAGTGAGCCCCAGCTCCTCGGCGGAAAGCTGCGACTGTGCGATCTCCAGGTACGCCGGGCAGCTGTGCAGCAGCTCCTCGTGCGTACCAGTGCCCACCACGTGACCGTCGTCGAGCACGATGATCTGGTCGGCGTGCATGATGGTCGCGATGCGCTGGGCTACGACAACGAGCGCGGCGTCGGTAACGTTTTTGGCAAGCTCTTCGCGCAGGCGCGCGTCGGTCTTGTAGTCGAGGGCGCTAAACGAGTCATCGAACACCAGGACCTCGGGCTTTTTTGCCAACGCGCGGGCGATGGCCAGACGCTGGCGCTGACCGCCCGAGACATTGGAGCCGCCCTGGCTGATGGGGGAGTCGTAGCCGTCCTCGCGCTCGGCGATAAAGTCCTCGGCTTGGGCGATGCGCGCGGCCTCGTGCATGTTCTCGTCGCTTACCATGTCGCCGGCAAACTTAAGGTTGCTCTCCACGGTGCCCGAGAACAGACGCCCCTGCTGAGGGATGTAACCAATGCGGCGGCGAAGCTCGGAAAGGGTCATATCGCGCACATCGATACCGTCGAGCGAAATGCTGCCGCCCGTGACGTCGTATAAGCGCGGAATCAGCTGTACGAGCGTGGACTTGCCCGAGCCCGTGGAACCAATGATGCCGAGCATCTGACCGGCATGCGTGGTGAAGTTCACGCCGCTCATGACGTCGGCGCGGGCATCGGGATACTGGAAGCTCACGTCGCGGAAGGTGAGCTCACCGCGCGGTGCGCTGGCCGCGGGCAGTTTGGGCGAGGCGGGGTCGTTGATGCTCGTGGGGCAGGTGATGACCTCTTCCACGCGCTCGGCTGCGACCTCGGCGCGGGGCAGGATGACCGAAACCATGGTGAGGATCATAAACGCCATGACGATCTGCATGGTATAGGAGATAAACGCCATCATATTGCCGACCTGCATCACGCCATCGGACACGCCCTGCGCGCCAAACCAGACGATAAGCACGGTGATGCAGTTCATGACGAGCATCATGAGCGGCATCATAAAGCTCATGGCACGATTGGTGTAGAGCTGCGTGGTCATTAGGTCGAGCGAAGCCTTGTCAAAACGCTCGAGCTCATGCTCCTCGCGGTTGAACGAGCGGATGGGCATAAGGCCGTCGAGCAGCTCGCGGGCGGTGAGGTTCACGCGGTCCACAAAGCTCTGCATCTTTTTGAACTTGGGCATGGTGAGGCCCATAAGCACGCCGACGACGGCCGAGACCGCGATGATGGCCACAGCGATGGTCCACTCCAGGCCGGTGTGGTTGGCCAGGACGCGCATGACGGCGACGATGCCCATGACGGGGGCCATCAGGCACATGCGGATAAACAGGGTTGCGGCCATCTGAATCTGCTGAATGTCGTTGGTGCAGCGGGTGATGAGCGAGGCCTGGCTAAACTTGCCCACCTCGGCCGGCGAGAAGTGCATAACCTTGTTGAAGGTCTCGCGGCGCAGGTCGCGTGCGATGGAACAGGCGGTGCGCGAGGCCACGGCGCCGGTCAGGATGGTGGCGATGAGCGAGATCAGGCACAGACCAAACATCGTGGTTGCCATGCGGCCCAGATAGGCGTTCTGCACGTCGGCGGGGTCGATGCCCTGCGCCTTGTACTCGTCTTGTACATAGCTCACGGCGCGTTGGGTCACGATGGAACCCGACATGGAGCCCATTTTGTCCGCCATATCGTTGGCGCCCTCGACGAGCTTGCCCTGGTCGATTAGGCCGCCTTCAACGCCTAGGCGCAGGCTCTTCATGGTGATCTTGCCGCCGTCGGTATCAATCTGCTTTTGCATGTCCTGCGCTGCCGCGGCCTTCTGCTGCATCTCGGCGAGCTGCTCGGGCGTCATTGCCGCCATCTGCTCGGGGGTGGGCATGGCCTGGGTGGCGTTGTTGTCTTTCTCGCTGGACGAACCCATCATGTCATCCATGGAGTTGGCGTCAATGCCCTGGTTGAACGAAAGGACGACGGTCTCGGGCAGGCTCACGATGTCGGCAATCTTGCCGCCGTCGGCGCGCTCCTCCTCGGTGCCCTTGTACGTTCGAATGCCGTTATTATCCGCCTTGCTAAACACGGCCTCCACAGCTTTGGCGTCCTTATCGCTCATAAAGAGTTTGAGGTCGTCGAGCGATTCGGTGCGAATGGTGTCAGGTACGGGCGAGGCGATACCGCCTTGCTGCACGCCCACGTCGACGATGTCGCTCATATACGTAGGCAGCGCCAGATCGGCGTTGCAGCTGATTACGATAAGTACGATAGCTGCGAACAGTGCCAGGACATGCTTTTTAAAGAGCTTGAGAATCCTCACTCGGCATCTCTCCTTTCTTGATTGCGGTCGATAATTTCGTTGGCACGCCTAAGAAGGCGCACCATCTCTTGGGTATCTGTTTCGCCGAGCTGCTCGAGGAAGGCCGCGGTGCGGTCCTCGAATTCCCGATGCTTGATTTCGAGATCATGGAATCCCTTGTCGGTCACCGTGACGTGTACGCGACGACGGTCGGTCTTTGAGTGCTCGCGCTCGACCCAGCCTTTGGCTTCGAGAGCACGCAGGATATTGGCGATGCGGGCGCTCGAGACCCAGGCACGATCGGCGAGTTCGCTTGGCGTGAGCGAACCGCCAGCGAGCATGAGGGCGCGCATGACGGCCATCTCACCACTGAGCGCTTTGTCCGCAAAGCGCGAAATGCGCTGATGCATGCTGCCGAACTCGGTAAGGAGCTGACGCCCAAGTTCACGGAAATCGGTATCTTTCACCGAAAACCCCTAACACTAGAAACTATTTTTGGTAGAAGATGATACCCCCATATGCGGGCCTCATGCAGTGGGCAATATTAAGAGCGCATAAAGACTCAAAATAATTCAATTGCTGAAGCTTTCAAAGAACTATCATGCCCGCGGTTAGGCGAGGGGTTGTCGCCTTCTTTCTGACATAGGCGCGTGCGGCTACGATTCGCATGCATCCAAAGGAGATATATTCTTCCCGAGCTTTAAGAAGATGATGGCTCCGGCACTTTCCGCCATCATCGTGCTCGTCTTCTTTGCCATGGGCTCGACCATGACCTTTGGCCAGCTCATCAACGGCGGTCTTCCCGGCATCCTGCTCGGCGTGATCTGCTCGGTGGTCTTTGCAATTCCCGTCATCGCGGTCGATAAGTTCACGGGCGGTACGGGTGTCGCAGGTGCGGCCATTTCGAGCTGCGCCGGAGCCAATGTGGCCACGCCTGCCGCCATGGCGAGTGTCAACGAGGCCATGTACGGTGGCGCCGTGCTCGCGACGGCTACGGCGCAGGTTGCAGCGTGCGCCATCGTGACGGCCATTTTGACCCCGCTGGTCACCAGCTGGTGCTACAAGCATTTTGAGGGCCAGGGTCACGGCGACAGACACTATGACCCAATCCGAGGGCACTAAAAAGATAGGAGCCCCCGCTCGTGACCGCGGGTCGGGGCTGCGACAATGATGTTGAAGTGCCATAGGCGCAGCCGCG
>NZ_JBQHST010000038.1:0-21739 GCF_052066095.1 Collinsella sp. HCP28S3_B9 | reverse complement strand
ACGAGGAGGCGCCAGGTTAAACTGAAGGGACTGACCCCGGAGGAGTTCCGGAGACAGTCCCTTGCGGCGTAGTTCTTATTTAAGCCGTCCAAGTTTTGGGGTGCAGTTCAAATTGACTACATGGGGCGGGGCACGGAAATCATTTAGCCAAGGATACGAGCCATGCGCGTCTTGAACTCGGACAGGAAGCGCGGGGCATCCACGGTCAGCGCCACAAGCGCGCTCTTGTCCGGATCGGACAGGCGATGCTCGTCGCAAATGGTGCGGCCGCGATACTCGCCCAGCAGATCAACACGCAGATTGCAGCCGAGCGCACCCACGAGCGTGGGGTCGATCGCCACGGCGACGGCCAGCGGATCGTGCAGCGCACAACCACCCAGGTAGGGTGCGTTCATCTCGTACGAGCCAATGTAGTGCTCGACCATGCTCGCAAACGCACAGCCCGCCATGGTGCCCGAGCCCGTCCATCCGGCAATGTCGCGACGCGTGAGCACCACGCGATGCGTCACATCCAGGCCCACCATAGTGAGCTTGCGGCCCGAGCGCAGCACGGCATCGGCCGCTTCGGGATCGCTTGCCATGTTGGCCTCGGCACCCGCGCTCACGTTGCCGGGCACGGTCAGGGCGCCGCCCATCACCACCACGCGGCCAATAGACATCACCGCCGCCGCATCGCGCTCCAGGGCAAGCGCCAGGTTGGAGAGCGGGCCGGTCGCTACGTAGACCAGATCGGGACCATAGGTGCGCGCGGCATCGATCAGATAATCGACTGCAGCGTTGCCATCGGCCGACGTCGCCCCCACCGGCTCGTAGGGCGACGCGGGCACGCTCGCGCCGCCGATGCCGTTCTTGCCGTGAATGAGTACGGTGGACGCCGGCGGCGTATAGGGCTCAGTCGCCTGCAGAGGACGGTCGGCACCCAGGTACACCGGCACCTCGGGACGGCCCAACAGGTCAAGCACCGCCAGGCAGTTGCGCGCCGACTGGTCGACGCGCACGTTGCCAAAACACGTGGTAATGCCCACGAGCTCAACCTCGGGGCTCGCGATGGCATAGGCAAGCGCCATCGCATCGTCCACACCCATATCCAGATCAAGGATCAGCTTCTTGATTGCCATTGTTCTACTCCGCTTCTCCGTCTTGTACTAAATCGTCTAAACCAAACACGCGCTCAACTTCGGCGCGCGTGGGAATCGACTGCTGCGCGCCCAAGCGCGACACCGTCACCGCCGAGGCGCGTGCACCCGCGGCCATGCACTCAAAGAGCGGCAGGCCCTCCAGACGAGCCGCGGCAAGCGCACCGATAAACGTATCGCCCGCAGCCGTCGTATCGACCACCGTGCTCGAAAGCGCCGGCATGCGCAGCAGCTCGCCGTCGTCGCCGAGCGTAACCGAGCCGGCGCCGCCCAGCGTGATGACCGCGGCGCCGGCACCCTTGGCGAGCAAGGCATTGAGCGCCGCGACGCAGCTCGCATCGTCTGCAGGCAAGATGCCCGTCAGTACCTGGCACTCAGTCTCGTTGGGACAGACCAGGTCGACCGCAGGCCAGACCTCCGCAGGCAAATCGCAGGCAGGCGCTGGATTAAAGACCGTATAGAACCCCAGCTCGCGAGCGCAAACAAACGCCTCGGCCGTCGCTGCAAGGTCACATTCGCCCTGGGCGATAAAGACGCTTCCGGCAGCCGGGGCAATCTCGCTGGCGTTGCCATCGAGCTCATCGGCCACCAGGCGCCTCAGCGCGCGGGCAACGTCCTCGCCCGCAAGTGCATGGTTGGCGCCCGGCGACAGCACGATGCGGTTATCGCCCTCACAGCGAATGATGGTCGCCGTTCCCGTCTCCACGTCGTCGCGACGCGCCACAAAGCCACAGTCCACGCCAGCATCTTGGAGCCCCGCCACAAGCGACGAGCCAAACGCGTCGCGGCCGACCGCGCCGATCATGCGCGTGCGCGCGCCCATGCGCGCAGCTGCTACGGCCTGATTGGCGCCTTTGCCGCCGGCGTTGGTGATAAACCCGCTGCCGCCGACGGTCTCGCCCGCACGCGGCATGCACTCGCACGCCACCGAAAGGTCCATGTTCATGCTGCCGAACACCGCAACGATGCCGCAATCTGCCATGAAAACCTCCTCGTCCGCGGGCTCTGCACCCGCTGTCGGCCGTCAATCGTGCACTCTCGCACCTCTATAACTTTAGTTCACTTTGATGTGGACGCGCGCTTGAGCTTACGCCAGCAGCAAGCATTCACAGGAGTAGGCGGCTACAATGAAAGCGTGCTGATTATTCTCGTCATTGGATGATGTTTTATGGAACAATTCCCGCGATCGAGCTCGCGCAGCTCACGCCATGCGAGCGATCAACAAGCGCCGCACGAACGTTCGCGCACTAACCGCCAAACCACCGAGCCGCGCCGCGCTGCAGGCTCCCATCGCTCGCCCGCCAACAAGGGCGCCCGCACCGACAGCGCCGCAAAAGAACAGGCGCCCACGCGTCCCAAATCTCGCTACATCCCCGCCCTCGACGGCCTTCGCACGCTCGCCGTTGTCGCGGTGGTGCTCTATCACCTCAACCTCACGTGGGCTCAGGGCGGCCTGCTCGGCGTCACGATCTTCTTTGTGCTCTCGGGATACTTGATCACGCGCCTGCTCCTCAACGAAATCGCAAAGACCGGTCGTATCGATCTCAAGAGCTTCTGGATCCGCCGCATCCGTCGCCTGTTCCCCGCCGTGGTAACCGTCGTGGTGGTGACCTGCGCACTGTGCACTGTCTTTAACCATGTGATGCTCACCAAGATGCGCCCCGACATCCTGCCGTCGCTGCTGTTCTTTAATAACTGGTGGCAGATTATGCAGGACGTTTCGTACTTTAACGCCCTGGGCGACCCCTCTCCGCTCACGCACTTTTGGTCGCTTGCCATCGAGGAACAGTTCTATCTTATTTGGCCGCCGCTGCTGCTCGCCATGGTGTCGGTGCACATGAGCAAGCCCAACACGCGCCGCGTGGTCCTGGGCCTCGCCGCGGTATCCGCCGTCGCCATGATGGTGCTCTACAACCCCGCCACCGACCCCAGCCGCGTGTACTACGGCACCGACACCCGCGTGTTCTCGTTGCTGCTGGGCGCCTGGATGGCCTTTATCCCCGACCGCGACCTGGCGCCTGCGCGCCTTGTCCGCCATCTGGGGCTCGACCGACTGGCCGGCGCCGCCAAGCACGGCAAGTCAAAGAGCGACACCGCCGAGGCCGCCACGACAAAGCCAAGTGAGCTCGCACGCTTTTGGTCCTCCCCCGCATCCATCGATTTGATGGGCGTCGTTGGCCTGGTCGGACTCGCCGCCATGGTCGCGCTCACCAACGGCTATACCGCGTTTCAGTATCGCGGAGGCACGCTGCTGTGCTCCATCCTCACACTGATGGTTATCGCGGCATGCGTGCAGCCCCAGGGCATGGTCGCACGGGCCTTGGCCGCCGAGCCGCTCGTATGGATCGGCAAGCGCTCCTACAGCATCTACCTGTGGCATTATCCGCTGCTGCTGCTTATGAACCCGGTCGCCAACATTAACGACACGCCCTGGTGGCACTACATTTTGCAGGTGTTGTTGGTGGTCGCCGTGGCCGAGTGCTCCTATCGCTTTATCGAAACGCCGTTTAGGAAGGGCGCTTTTGGGCGCACCGTTTCCGAGCTCCGCGACGGCACCACCACGCCCGCCGGCTGGATGCGCGCACATGTCCCCACCTGCGCCGTTTGCGCCGTCGTGCTTGTTGTGGCGCTGGGCGGCCTGGTCTTTGTGCCCGACACATCCGCGCTGAGCGGCGAGGGCGCCGAAATCCTAAACAAGGAGGCCAAAAATGCAAAGCCTCAAGATCAACAGGCGGCCGACGACTCCGACAAAGACGACGACGGCTTCCCCGACGGAGCCTACGACCTGCTAATGATTGGCGACTCCGTGTCCCTGCGCGCCGTCGATGCCTTTGACGGCGTGTTCCCGCACAGCCACATCGATGCCGAAAAGGGCCGCCAGTTTGATGCGGGCCGCGCGACATTTGAGGGCTATATCCAGCAGAACCTTGCCGGCAAGATCGTGGTCTTTGCCCTGGGCACCAACGGTTTGGTAACGGACGCCCAGGTCGACGCGATCATGGCCGACGCCGGTGATCAGCGTATTGTCGTGTTTGTAAACACGCGCAGCCCGCAGCCGTGGGTCGGGTCCACGAACCAAGCCATTGCCAACGCCGCCAAGCGCTATAAAAACGTGCGTGTTATCGACTGGTACGGATACAGCACAAATCGCAACGACCTGTTCGATGGCGACGGCACGCACCTGTCGACTACCGGCGTGACCGAGTACCTTAAGCTCATCCACGATGCCGTCAAGAAGGACCTACCCGTGCACCCCGAGGACCACGTTAACGATCCGCAGCCGGCGGCTGTCAAATCCGCTGCCGAGGCACTCGTCAACGCCCTCGCCTACAAACCGCACAAGCTAGGCACCGACAAGTAACGCACAGCCAAATCTGCTTACAATCCGGCACTTGGGACCACTTCCGCGACTTACAAAGCCGCCTCTGGGCTGTTAATTCACCCCAGAGGCGGCTTTATAGCTGCACATCGGTATATAACTAGCACCCTATAGCAGACAAAAACAGGCCGCAGCCCATGGCAGCGGCCTGTTTAGAGTCCAAGAGAGGTGCTACGCGCTGTAGCCCATCGCTTGCAGAACAAACATAACGACCGTCAGCACCGTAATAACGCCGATAGTCGCCCAAGTGAGCACATTCCACACACGGCCGTTGCGGTTGGCGCCCATAATGTGTCGATCGGCGGCAATAACCACCTGAAACACCAGAACCACGGGCAGCAACACGCCGTTGATGACTTGCGAGGTCATCATAATCTGGAACAGGTCGACGCCGGGCATGAGCACCAGCACGGCAGAAATGCCAATGATTGCCGTAATGATGCCGCGATAGACCGGGGCCTCGTCCCAGCTGCGATCGGCACCGCGTTCCCAGCCAAACGCCTCGCAGATAGCGCTGGACGTAACGCCCGGCAGCACACAGGCGGCCAAGAAGCTCGCCGCGACCAGGCCCGAGGCAAACAGCACCGTGGACCACTGGCCCGCAATGGGCTCCAGCGCGCGGGCAGCGTCTGCAGCATCGCAAATCTGAATGCCCGCGGGGAACAATACCGTACCGGTCGTGATGATAATAAAACCGGCAATGACATCGGCGGCAATCGAGCCGCTCACGGTATCGATGCGCTGCAACACGATATCGTCCTCGCCCGCATTCTTATCGACCACGTTGTTCTGTGCCAAGAAAATCATCCAGGGCGCGATGGTGGTACCGATCGTCGCGACCACAAGCGACACGTAGCTGGGGTCATTTTGAATGTTGGGTACAACCAGATCGACCGCCACCTCGCCCCAACTGGGACCAGCCATAATTGCAGCGACAATGTAGGTCACAAACACGCAGCTCACCAGTAACAGAATCTTCTCGATGCGCTGGAAGCTACCCGACATGGTAAGCATCCAAACCATCAGCGCCACAAGCGGCACCGAGATGCTCGCCGGCACGCCAAAGAGGGCAAGGCCGCTCGCGATACCCGCAAACTCCGAAATGGTCACGGCTGTGTTGGCAATCAGCAGCGCCGCCATGGCCAGCACGCTCTTGCGCACGCCAAAGCGCTCGCGAATGAGCGAGGCCAGGCCCTTGCCCGTCACGCAGCCGCAACGTGCCGCGGTCTCCTGCGTCACGATGAGCAGCACGGTCATGACGGGAAGCATCCAGAGCATCTTGTAGCCATAGCTGGCACCGGCGCTGGAATACGTGGCGATGCCGCCGGCGTCATTGCCCGAAAGCGCCGCCAGAAGGCCAGGACCCATGGCACCAAAGATGGCCGCGATGGTCAGCTTTTGCTTGGTGCCCTGCTTTTGCTTGCTATTTTGCACGCGACCACCTAACCCATGACCGACATGGTGTGCAGCACCGCAGCGGCACAGTACGCCACGCACGAGATCATGACGGCAATGACGTTCATGGCGGTACCCGACGTATTGAGGTCGTGCTCGTCGCGCCAGAACAGCACCATCAGGTAAATCACAGCGCTCATGTTGCCAATCAGGCAGACGATAGCCGCGATGTTAAAGCAGCCGGTAAAGAGCTGCTCCTCAAGCATGGGCGCGTCGGGGAACGCCGTGGTGCGCACCAGCTGAGCGCACAGGTAGGTCACGAGCGACAGGATCAGGCCCATGCCCGTGCTCTGGAAGAAGAATCCCAGATACGGCTTGGGTTCATCGTCATGGCCGTCGTACTCCAGGAAGTAGTTCTTGACGAACGACACCATACGCGAGGCAGCCAGCAGCACGAGCGGCATGGCGCACATGGGGAACACCACCAGATGTGCGGAGCCCAGCGCCGTCCCCAGCACTGCCGCCATGATGCACGAGGCAATGCCCCACACGACAACCCAGTACTGGCGATGCACAAACCAGCTGAGCACATTCGTCGAGTCGTCGGACGCGCTATCGCCCGAGCCGACGCCTGCGATCTGCAGGTCCTCCTGGTGCTCCTCGGCGATAACGTCCATGGCGTCGTCGAAGGTCACAATGCCCAAGATGTGGCGGTTCTCATCGCAGACGGGGATGGCGACCAGGTCGTACTTGGTCATCTCGTCCGTTACGTCTTCCTGGTCCTCGTCGGGCGACACATAAACCAGGTCGCGGTAGGCCAGCTGGCCCAGCGTGGCGTCGCGGTCGGCCACGATCAGCGTGCGCAGCGAGAGCACACCGGTCAGCATACCGCTCGGATCCTCGGTATAGACGTAGTAGACGCTTTCGAAATCCTCGTCGAGCTTGCGGATCGCCTCGATGGCGTCACCGACCGTCGCCGTGGCAGGCAGGGAGACAAACTCCGAGGTCATAATGCGGCCGGCAGTGTTTTCCTCATAGCCCAGCAGGTTACGAATCGCCTTCTCCTCCTGAACGCCCATCAGGCGCAGGAGCTTCTCGGCCTTCTCGTAATCGAGCTCGTCGATCAGGTCGGCGGCGTCGTCCGGGTCCATCATGGCCAGCATCGACGACGCATCCGTGTCGGACAGGCCCTCGAGCATCTCGGTCATGAGCTCGTCGTCATCGAACTCCGAGATGGCCTCGGCGGCCTGGGCGGTGTCGAGCTGCGCGAACACCTGCGCGCGCAGGCGAGGATCGAGCTGCTCGATAATGTCGGCAATGTCGGCAGGATGCAGCTCGCCGAGCGTCTTATGCGACACCGACAGCTGGATGTTCTTAGTCGAGCGATCGAGCAGGTCCATGTAGGACCAGGCGATGATGTCCTCGCCGAGCGGTTTGCCCAGGTGCTTCATAAAGCCCTCGACGACATGTTCAAGAGCGGGGCTGATTGCGCGCAGCAGACCGCGGGCACCGACTTCGGCACCCAGCAGGCGCAGCTGATTTTCGCCTGACATGGAAAACTTGATGTCGTTTACGCGCACGACCTTCATGCCCTGCGTGTCGACGATTTGTTTGTTGAGCACGTCGCGCGCGAGCAGGAGTTCGGTCGGCTGCAGGTACGAAAAACGGATTTCGGTGGCCGACGTCTTAAGGTATACGCCCGTCTCGTCGATACGGTCGACCCATTTTCGCCAGCTGATCATAAACGGCGTCTTGCCGGGACCGCGGAACGCGAGCGACGTCACGTGCGGAAAAACTTCGCCGGTAGCAATGCCAAAATCGTTCACAACGCCGAGCTTTTCGCCATCGACGTCCAAGACCGGCAGCTTGAGCATCTCACTCAGATAATTCACTGGTGCTCCCCATCATTATTCCTTCGGACCGTGGCCATGCCGGCACGCCATCCGTGGACTTTTAGATATGTATACGCATGCGCGGGCGGCACACCGCTCGGCGCTCACACCCCGTGCATGCGCAAGAAGCACCTGCAAGGGGTCATCGACTGTATGGTCGAGGTTTGGATTTCACCTGCAACCTTTCTCTTGACCCTTGTTATCCGCAGTAACTATAGCATCAGCATCGCGCAGTGACGCCAAATTTATGCTCCAAACATCGCAGGCATATCAAACGCTGACGCATCCGTGACATAGTCGTTTAAAAACGTCCCCCGCGACTAGTCTGTGGTGTCGTTATCTTCGGCGAGCTGGGGAAACACGGCGTTCTTGGGCATGGAAGTCTTCGTTAGCGAGGTGAGTTTTTTGCTCAGCGACGTATCCGTCTTAACCAAATCGCTCAGCGTCACGATCTTGTAGCCCTTGGCGACAAGGCCATCGATGATCTGTGGCAGCGCTTCGAGCGTCTGTTCGGAGCACTCGTCGCTATCGGTGAACAAAACAATGTTGCCCGGAGTCACCGATTCGAGCACTGTCGAAACCTGTTCGTCGGCGCCGTTGAGCAGCCAGTCGCCCGAATCGATATTCCACGAGACCACGGCAGACACCAGGTCCATCGCATCGATCCAGTTTTGCTCGTCAAACGCGGCGTAGGGAGCACGCAGCAACATCGTCTCGACGCCGGTCGCCGACTTAATCGCCTCGGTGCCCTTCGTGATCTGCTTGCGCACCGCCTCGCGATCCTTGCCCTTGAGCGAATCATCGCTGTAGCTGTTGGAGCCGATCTCGCATCCGGCATCGACAATCGCTTTGGCAGTAGCGGGCGAGGCTTCCGCAGCATCGCCCGAAAGGAAGAACGTCGCCGTGACGCCCTTTTCCTTGAGCACCTGCAAGACCTGCTTGGTCGCGCCGCTCGGACCCTCGTCAAATGTCAGGGCCACGTACTTTTCGTTGCCCTTGGGCGCTACGCTCGCGCACTCGACTACACAGTCGGTGGCGGGCACGACCTCGCCGCGGTCCTGCGTCTTGCCCGACTGCTCGCCTACCCATACCTCGGAGCGGCCCCGAACGCCCCAGGTTTTAACGTATTCGATAGCGCCCGTGCCCTCGACCTTCAACTTGGGCTCAATGGTCGTGACCTGGACCTCGTGCTTCTCGTACGTGTCGCGGCCGTCTTTGACCGTCACTTTCTCGCCGCCCGTTAGCTCGCGGCTATTCCACTTGCCCTGCTTCACCCGTTTGCCGTCCACCTTCACCGACAGCTTTTCGCCGCCACGGCGGGTAAGCACGCTATCGTCGACAGCCAACAAGTCGCCGGCATCGTAGGTGTCGGTCAGGCCTTGATCATCGATAAGGTTCTGCAACGTGGAGCCCACGCGCACCGAAGCCTGCTCCCCATTGAGCACAATGTCCACGCTGCGATTGACATAGCCCACGACGGCAGCGATAAACAGCACGAGCGCACAGCCGACAGCGATGAGCGCATAGGGCAGGCGGGACGGTCGGCGCGGTGAGCGCCCGTTGCCGATGCGCGCGCTGCGATCGCTAAACCCACGGCTATGGTTGAGGTACATCGCGCCGGGTTTACGGCGACGTCGACGCTGACCGCTGGGCAGCTGCCCCAGGTCGCGTCGCGCCGTCGGACGCGCACCCGAGCGCCCGTTTAAGTTAGATCCGTTTTGGCGCATGTGCCCTCCCCCATAAACACAGCGAGCCGGAGCAACATGTCTCCGGCTCGCCCCCCGTCATTTGGTACGTCGCTATTTGCTAGCCTTTGACGAGCCCCCGCTCGCCTTTTGATATTCGTCCTTAAAGGCCTTGAACATACCGCGCGTCTTGCCGAGCTGCTTGCCCAGTGCGCGACTGCCCTTGTCCACGGCGACCGATCCCTTGTCATCGAGCACCTTGGCGCCCTTCTTGACCTTATCGCCCACCACGACACTGGCCTCGGCAGCCTTGGCGGCCGCGCCACCCGAATACCCGAGCGACTTGACCTCGTCCGAGACAATCATCGCGCCGTTCTCGTAGCCGCGCAGCATCGCCGGCGGCATCTGTGTGTCGCCCACCAGCACACTCGAGGCAGTGCCGGCGGTCACGTAGAACGTCTGCACGATACCCGAACGCGGCTTGAACTCAACGTCCGAGCAGTAGCCCACGACGTCGCCCGATTCCGTGCGCACGTCCATGCCAACCCAGATGATGCAATCGTCCAGGTTGATATCGAGGCGCTTGGCCGCGGCGGCATCGTAGGTTCCCTTGACGTCGTCGACCGCGACAGCACCCTCATAGACGCCGATGGCATCGAGCGCCACAAATCGATCGGGGCGCTCGATCATGCCCGCGATATCGGACTGGCGAACCATAAAGCCCACCACGCGCGTACCGCCCGGGGTAAAGACCGGAAAGTGAATCTTGCCGAGCTTTTTGGGGCTGCGCGGCGTGCCGTCCTTTTTGGTGCGCTTGTCTTCGGCAGGCTTACGATAAACCTTGACGCCGACAAAATCCCCTGCGCGCATTATGCCTCGGTCGAGGGCTCCGTGGCCTCGGTGTCGGCCTCAGTGACGTTCTCGACCACGACGTCGGCAGCGGGCGTCACGTTGCCGCCCGAGATGGCGTCGTTGAGCTGCTCGCGAAGCTGGTCCATGCGCTCGCGGGCCAGGTCGACCTTGGCGCGCAGGTCATCGGTCTTGGCGTCGACCATCGGACCAAAGTCGTTGACCGCGGCACGAGCCTCCTCGGCACCGTGCTCGTAGGTGTCGCGCATGTTGTCCCAGGCATCGTTGGCGATATCGGCGGCCATGGCACGGGTCTCGGCACCCGAGCGCGGGGCCAGAGCAACGCCGATGATAGCGCCGGCGGCAGCGCCAAAGAGCGCACCGGAGACAAAGCTGAAAGTCTTTCCCATGATCATTCCTCTCCTGCGGGCACCTCGATGCCCACCGTTTGAATGCTGTCCATTATACCCGCAGCGCAACACTTGCCGTCGCGCTCATCTGCGTACGGTAAAAGCGCAGGTACATGATGGTGATAAGCGAGTGAGCCTACTCCTGCGGCATGGCAGGCATGGCCACCGTGGCGGCCGGGTCCTCGCCGGCGCCATCAACGAGCGGAAGCGCACCTTCCTGTGCGGGGCCTGCCGGAACCGTCGCCGCGCCACCGTAGACGGCAGCGGGGGCCTCGTGGCTCTCGGCGGTCGCGCCCTCGGTGTCGATTACCTCCTGCAGCTCATCGTCAAAGCTCGGGACACCCTGGGGCTCCGCGGGCTCGGACTCGACAGCTTCCTCAGCAGCTGCCTCGACGCCGGGTTCGGAATCGGCAGGAGCCTCGCCTTCGGCCCCGTCCTCGGCGTTTGCGGCGGCGATGGCCTCGTGCGGATCCTTGCCCTCGGCCTCGGCGCGCATACCCAGCACCAGGTTGCGCAGGCCCGCGACCGTGCCCTCCACGTCAGGGGCAGGCTGGTCGGCGTGCAGATAAGCCCAGTCCATCATAAAGGTCGCCGAAGACAGCGCGCCGATGGCCAGCGCGTCATCGGGGCATGAAAGCTCAACCTCAAAGACACGCTCATCGTGCTCGCTTACGCGGGTACGGCCGCACGAAATGCTGCCGGCGAGACCGGTCTCGTTCATGAGCTCCACTGTCACGTGCTCCAGCAGATGGCAAAGCTCGGTCTGGCCCATGCAGTCCTGGAATTCACGACCGGAATCGCCTAGGCACAGGTGCTTGGCAATCGCGGGCACCAGGTAGTACACGCGTGCCGTGGCCTCGATGTCCTCCGAGGTCATGAGCGGCATGCCGGGGTTCACCAGCACATGCGCGCAGATCTTGTCCTCGCTGACGGTGACCTTAAGGATGTTGAACAGACCTGCCATAACTCTCCCCTACTCTTCCTTGCCCTACTCGTCGCCGTCGTGCGGGCCCGCAGAGCCCGCGCCCGGCGTCGCCGGCTTATCTGCCGAGGACTCGGAATCCTTCTTATCGGTTTCGGCCGGAGCGATCACGCGAATAAGCGAGATGCGCTGGCCACGCATCGACTGCACCTTGAACTTGTACCCTGCAACCTCAAACACCTCTCCGATGTCGGGCACCGAGTCGCAAAGTTCCAAAATCCAGCCGGCGATGGTCTCATAATCATCGCTTTCCTCGAGCGGCCAACCAAGCTCAATCGCATCATCGCACGAAAAACGCCCATCGACGAGCCACTCACGGCGCGAAAGACGCGTGAGGTACTTGTTGTCGGGGTCGAACTCGTCCTCGATCTCGCCCACGATCTCCTCGACGATGTCCTCGATGGTAATGATGCCGGCCGTGCCGCCGTACTCGTCCACGACCACCACGATCTGGTCGTGCGAAGTCTGCATCTCGGACAGCAGCGGCAGGATGTCCTTGGTGTCGGGCACAAAGGTGGCGTCGCGCAAATAACCGGCGATGGGCTGGTCGCCCTCGCCGTCGAGCGAGGGCTGAATCAGGTCCTTGATGTGCGCGATGCCCGCCACGTTGTCGGGATCTTCGTGATAGACGGGGATGCGGCTAAAGCCGGTCTGGCGCATAGTGGACAGCACGTCGGCGACCGTCTCGTCGTCCTCGCACATAGTGGTGTCCACGCGCGGCACCATGACCTCGCGGGCAACGGTATCGCCCAGGTCGAAGATCTCGTGGATCATACGCTTTTCCTCGTCGAGCAGGTCGTCCTGCTCCGAGACCATGTACTTAATCTCTTCCTCCGAGACGTTTTGGCGATCGTCGGCGCTCTTGATGCGCAGGATGCGGGCCAGACCATCGGAGCAAGCACCAGTCAGCCACACGAGCGGACGGGCGATCTTTTGGAAAAACGACAGCGGCCCCACGACCTGCTTGGACACGCCTTCGGCATTGGCCAGACCAATGCGCTTGGGCACAAGCTCCCCAATCACGATGGACACGAAGGCGACCGCAACGGTGATGATGACCGGCGCCAGTCCGCGCGCGATGGCAGAGAGCGGCGCGATGCCAAAGCTCATGAGCCACGTGGCGAGCGGGTCGGACAAGCTCGTCGAAGCAACGGCGGACGAGGCAAAGCCCACGAGCGTGATGGCGACCTGGATGGTGGCGAGCAGCTGGTCGGAGTCGGCAGCCAGCTTAACGGCGCGCTCGGCGCGTTTGTCGCCTTCCTCGGCCTCGTGCTCCAGCACGGCGCGCTTTGCCGTGGTGAGCGCCATCTCGGACATAGAGAAGTAGCCGTTGATGAGGGTCAAAACGAGGGTGGTGATAAGGGAGATGGTTATGTCCATCGGGAGTTTCTCGAACCTCCAAGATTCGGGACGTTAGGTAGTAAGCGTAGATAACGGATAGGGCAGTTGCGTCCGGCGGCCGCTTGGATGGGTCCGCAGGCACAGACGTGATCGCTAGATTACGAAGAGGATCACCGCCATGAACTGGAAGATACTGCCGGCGAGCACCCACAAGTGAAACACACTGTGCAGGTAGCGCACGTTTTTAGCGATGTAGAACGGCACGCCCACGGTGTAGCACACGCCGCCGACAGCGAGCAGGGCAAGTGCCACGGGGTTGAGCAGCGACACGAGCTCGGGCAGCTTAAAGACGACGAGCCAGCCCATCAGCAGGTAGACCAGACCGCTTACCCAGTGCGGTTGACGCTCGCGCATAAAGCACTCGAGGGCGATGCCGATAATGGCGATGGCCCATACGGCAAAGAACAGCATAGGGCCGCCGTCGTTTGCGAGCGTGATGAGGCAAAACGGCGTATAGCTGCCGGCTATGAGCAGGTAGATGCAGCTATGGTCGATGATGCGAAACACGCGCTTGGCGCGTGCGGGCTGAATCGCGTGGTAGAGCGTAGAGGCTAGGTATTCGAGGATAATGCTGACGCCATAGACAATCGCCGCGGCCATGTGAGCCGGGCCTCCGCCGCGAAGAGCGGCAAATACGATCAGGAGCACCAGGCCCGCGATGCCCAGCAGGCAACCGACACCATGGGTGACGGAGTTCATGATCTCCTCACCCACCGTGTAGTGTGGAACGGCCGCGGTCTTGGGTCGCGGCTTAGAACTGTCGCTCGAATCGGACATGCCGGTTACATCCTCCAACGTAAAGAGTTCTCAACACTATATCAAAGCGTCTGGGTGCGTGCGAAATTTGCACCATACGTGACCCCTTGTTTACCCATTCTTTGCTTGTTGACGCATCAACGGCGAACAATCATGGTTGATTACAGCGCTGGAGGACCGTTTTGGCTCCCGCCTTCGGAAGTATGCGGCAAAATCTGGAACTGCCGACCAGACCGCAGTTTTACCAACAATTTATCAGGGGTTTTGTTGCCAAAAACGCCTTGTGGTCGGCGGTATTCGACTTTTCCCCGCACTTCCGAAAAGCCGCCCGTGAGCGCTGTGCTCGCGAGCGGCTTTTGCTCGAATTACGCCACAAAGGCGCTTATATTGTCCAATAGCTAGGCGCTATTTGACCTCGATAAGCTCGTACTTGCTCGTGCCCAGGCCGATCTTCTCGGCGTGCGCGATGCACGCGCGCCAGTCGGTGTCGGGATGCGTGATGCAGAAGGGGTCACGCGCCTGCTCGCCCTCCAGATGCTCGTGGTTATGCTCCATCTTGGCCGCGCTATCGGTGAGCTCGGTGTTGGGCAGCGGCTCGGACGCCATGACGGCATCGGCACAGGCCTGGTCGATGGCGACCGGGTCGAAGCTCGCGAACATGCCGATATCGTTGACGATAGGCGTATCGTTTTCGGGATGGCAATCACAGTTGGGGCTGATATCCATGGCAAGCGAGATGTGGAAGCTCGGGCGGCCGTCGACGACGGCCTTGGTGTACTCGGCGATCTTGCAGTTGAGCACGTCGGCCGCGGCGTCATAGACGGGCTTGATGGCGTCCTGGTTGCACACGCCGATGCAGCGTCCGCAGCCCACGCAGCGATCGTGGTCGATGGCGGCCACGTGCACCGTACGAGTAGCGCCGCTGGCAAGCTCGCGCTCGCGGGTGTCGTCGAACGAGATAGCGTTGTGCGCGCAGATCTTTTCGCAGGCACGGCAGCCAATGCAGTGCTCGGTCGCGACGTTCGGCTTGCCGGCGGCATGCTGCTCCATCTTGCCGGCACGGCTGCCGCCTCCCATGCCCAGGTTCTTCATGGCACCGCCAAAACCGGCCTGCTCATGGCCCTTAAAGTGGGTGAGGCTGATCACGATATCGGCATCCATGAGCGCCTGGCCGATCTTGGCCTCGTGCACGTACTCTCCGCCCTCGACCGGGACGAGCGCCTCGTCGGTACCCTTGAGACCGTCGGCGATGATGATCTGGCAACCCGTGGCATACGGGGTAAAGCCGTTCTGATAAGCGGTATCGATGTGCTCGAGCGCGTTTTTGCGGCTACCGACATAGAGCGTGTTGCAGTCGGTGAGGAAAGGCTTGCCACCCAGCTCCTTCACGACATCCGCGACGGCGCGGGCGTAGTTGGGGCGCAAAAAGCTCAGGTTGCCCAGCTCGCCAAAGTGAATCTTGATAGCGACGAACTTGTTCTCAAAGTCGATCTGCTCAATACCGGCGCGGCGGATGAGGCGCTTGAGCTTGTCGAGCTGGCTCTCGCGAGCATGCGTACGCAAGTTGGTGAAGTACACCTTAGCGGGTGCTGCGGGTGAAGTTGCGGTCATAGATCTATCCCCTCGGTCTATATGGCGTTACAGACATAGAGGATGGTACCCGTTAAAGCGGGGTCAAAGTCAAGTACGGCGCCTAGTCATTGGGGACAGACTTATTGGGGACAGACTTAAATGACTGAAACCACTCATTGGGGACGGACTTAAATGAGTGCCTCGCCACCTGGCAGTTGGGACGGACTTAAATGAGTGCCTCGCCACCTGGCGGCTAGGGACGTTCCTTTCCTGCCGGCAGCTGGGGACAGCCCTTGCCAACCCGACCGGCGAGCCGGCGAATCGGCAAAGACTGTCCCCGATGACTAGTCGTTTAAGTCTGTCCCCAATGACCACTCTTGGTCGTTTAAGTCTGTCCCCAATGAGCACCCAATGACTAGGTGGCTAGGCGTGGGATTTGGCGCGTGCGAGGGCTAGGCCTACGGCGGCGATGGCCGCGGCAAAGAGCACCGTGACGCCCAGATCGCAGACGATGTCTCCCAGCACGGCGGACGTCAGGTCCGACGAGAGCGCCTTGTCGATCGCGTCGTTCACCCAAAACGTCGGTACAAAGTGCGCCACCGTCTGCACGGCCGGGCCCATCAGCGACAACGGCATCCAGGCGCCGCCCAAAAACGTCATGAGCATGCCGAGCAGGTTACCCACACCGTTGAGCAGCTCCTCGCGCGCGCCCAAGCTCGACAACGCAAAGCCAACGGCCAGCGGCGTGCACGCCAGGGCAAACGTTGCCGCCAGCGCTAGGCACACACGACTCGCGCCGACCTCGGCGACCGCGCCGGCAAAGCCCACGACGCCCATCATGCTCGACACAAACCAGATGCAGACGGCGAGCACGGCGGCGGCCGCAAACACGGCAAGCGAGCGCTGACGCTCGGAGACCGGACTGGCCTCCATGCGGCGCACGCGCTCGGGCTCGTTCATGCCCGAGAACACCAGCCCCACCGATACGATGACCGACGAGATAATCGCGTACGTGCCAAAGTTGAAGTACGACTCAAGCGTGGCGGCGGCTGTCGAGTCGACCTTGACCTGCTCAATCTCGACCTCCGCGCGCTTGACGGCGGCATGCTCGGCGGCCTTGGCGACGTCACCGTCGGAGGCAGTAGGATCAAGTGCGGCCGCAGCGCCCGCGAGCGAGATCCAGCGCGAGGCCTCGGCAGACGAAAGCGCCGCCGCCATGGTGCCGGCACCGTAGGTCACATCGAGCTTGGGCAGGGACTCCCCCGCTCGGGCGGCTGCAACGAGGTCGTCCTCAAACCCCTCCGGGATAAAGAACACGCAGTCGGCGCTGCCCTTGGCGCTGTTGCTCTTGGAAAGCGCGTCCGCAAGGTCGTAGGTGTCCTCGCCGATACCCGTGACCAGATCAAAGCGCGAGCCCAGGTGCTTGGTGAGTGCACGCGAAAGGTCGCTGTCGTCGCGGTCGACCACGATCACGTTGGTGTCGTAGGGCTCGTACTCGGTGAGCTGCGACGAGTTCCAGCTCACCGATGCCGCGATGAATACGCCCATGAGCGAGATGAACACCGTATAGATGAGCAGGTAGAACGGGTGCGCCAGCGCCATGCGAAGCGCAGTCTTAAAGGTGCTCATAGCGGCTCCTTCCAAAGATCAGCGTGGCGACGGCAACGAACAGCAACGCCATAAGGACCAGCGCGCCGGCGCGAACGGCAAAGGGGCCCAGGTCCTCAAAGAAATACAAGCGGTTGAACATGTCGCAGATAAGCTTGACGGGATTGAGCCAACTCTCGGCCGGGCAGGCGCGGGCGACGTCGTCGGCAAGCGCCATCGCCGGCTCGCCGTAGAGGCCGGCGAACAGGGCGCACGTGGTGGCGAAGCCCGTGAGGATGCCCGACTTGGACGCCTTGCCGCCCTTAACGGGAAGCGTGCCCACAAAAAGGCCCAGACCCGTCGCGGCAAGCGCGGACGCGGCACCACCCACCAGACACAGCCCCTCGCGCCCGCCAAAGTCGACCCCCACGACCAGGCGCACGTAGCCGATCGCGATCGTCATCGAGGCAAAGGAAACCAACCACGAGCCCACAAAGATGCCGGCCAGCGACGCCGTCTTGGAAAGGCCACCCACGCAGCGACGCGCACCAAGGCCAGACAGATTGGGCTGCAGGTCGACGACGCTCAAGGCGGCAAACTCGGCAGACATCATCGCAACCAGGCCAAAGAGCGCGTAGTAGTAGATGACCGTGCCATCGGGCGTGGCACGCGTCAGGCTCACACGGCGGATTCCGCCCTCGAGCGACAGGGCGCGCGCAACCGCCTCCGGGTCGGCGAGCGCCGCCGGGTTGTCCTGGGCAATCTGGCGCATGAGCTCGGCATTTTGCGTATACGAGCTTGCCACCGTCTCCAGGATGCTGCGGTCGGTGAGCACCGACGTCGCACGCGAGCTGTCATAGCTCGAAAGCAACGTGAGTTTGGGCGTGCCCGCAGCATCGACCGCATAGATGCCCGCGACCTCGCCGGCCTTAAGAGCACGGTTCGCATCGACTGCATCGTCGCACTCGTGGATCTCGAGCAGTTGGTCGTCGCCTTCCTTGGCAAGCGACGTCGCCACGTCCTTAAAGGTCGAGGCGCCCCAGGCCTCATCCGCCACGATGGCCACCGGCACCGGGTCGACCGTGCCGTCGGAGCTCAGATTCGCAAACATAAACATGAACATCGTGGAAAGCGCGACGGGAAAGATCGCGCCCCAAACCCACGTGCTCGGCCGGCGCAGCAGCGTCTTGACCGTAATGATAATGGTGTTGAACATGGCCGCCCCCTAGTCGCGCAGCTCGCGGCCGGTGATCTCGAGGAACACGTCGTTGAGGGTCGGCGGCTCGCTCCACACGCGGCCGAGCGCCACATCGGCGGCGCGCAGCGTGTCGAGGATGTCAACCAGGTTGTGCGGGCTCGCTTCGCAGGTGCAAACGAGCTCGCCGCCGGAAAGCTCAACCGAAAGCACGTGCTCGAGGGCGCGCAGTCGCTCGACCGTGGCGAGCTCGACGGCGCCGACCTCGACGGTCACGCGCTCGCCCATCTGAATCATGCGCTTGAGCTCGTCGTTGGTGCCCTGCGCCAGCACGCGCCCGCCGTCCATGATCATGATGCGGCTGCAGATCTGCTCGACTTCCTCCATGTAATGGCTGGTATACACCACCGTGGCGCCTTCGTCGCGCAGGCGGCAGATGCCCTCCAGGATGGCATTGCGGCTCTGCGGGTCGACGGCCACCGTGGGTTCGTCGAAGAAGATGAGCTCGGGCTTGTGCGCGATGCCGCAAGCGATGTTGAGGCGACGCGCCAGGCCGCCCGAGAGCTTGCCGGGGCGAAACTTGGCAAAGTCGCCCAGGCCGACAAAGTCGATGGCCTCGTCGACCAGCTCGCGACGGCGTTTGCGGTCGTTGACGTAGAGGCTGCAGAAATAGTCGATGTTCTCGCGCACCGTGAGCTCGTCGAACACCGCCACCTGCTGCGGCACCACGCCGATGCGGCGCTTGAGGTCGTAGCGGGCGGGCGTCATGGGCTCGCCGAACAACTCAATGGTGCCTTTGTCGTAGGCGAGCAGCTGCAGAATGCAGTTGATGGACGTGGTCTTGCCCGAGCCGTTGGGGCCCAGCAGGCCAAAGATCTCGCCGGGGGCGATGCTCAGGTTAAAGTGGTCGAGCGCGATAAGATCGTCGTAGCGCTTGACGAGGTTTGCGACGTGGACGATGTCTGTCATGAGGCGGCCCTTCTGTTGATTTCGGCCCGGTACGATTGCATCATCGCAGGAGCCGCCGGCGCGCACCAGTGAGCTTTGTCACGAGTGCGGCGGGGGCGGGCGGGAGGAATGTCACAGTTGCGGCGCCTGAGCAATCGTCGCGCGCACCATCGCGTACAATACCCGTATGAACAGGCTATTCGAAAAATCGATCATGCTGGCGTGCTGTATCGCGGCCGCTCTGGGCCTTGCTGTGGATGCTTGCTTGGTCGCGGCGTTTTGTCTTGGCGTCGCAGTCGCCTCGCTTACGGAAATTGCGCAAGGCGAACGTGCCCGCCGCGCCGGTGAGGCCGCGAGCTACGCTTACATTATGGTGACCGTCTTTGTGCCGTCGTTTGTGCCGTTTGCGCCCCTCGCCCTCTATGACATCGCGCGATACGTGCGCCGTGAACACGTTTGGGTCGCGCTGGGCGCCGGCGCCATCTTTGTCTGCGCACTCGTCGCATATGCCCACGCCGGCGCGCTTCCCACCCGTGCGCTGCTGTTGACCGCCATCCTTTCAGTCGCCGCCACCTTGCTGTCTCTGCGCACCGCTCAGCTGGAGCGCGAGCAGGAGCGCATGCGTCGCACCCGCGACGAGCTGCAGGAGCGAGCCCTCGCGCTCGAGGCACGCAACCGCGACCTTGCCGACCGCCAGGACTACGAGGTCGAGCTCGCAACGCTCGCCGAGCGCGCCCGCATCGCACGCGAGATCCACGATAACGTGGGGCACCAGCTCACGCGCGCCTCGCTGCAAACCGAGGCCCTACGCGTGGTCCACGCCAACGAGCCCGGCGTCGCCGCCGACTTCGCTGACGTCAAGCGCACCGTGGACGAAGCGCTTCAGCTCGTGCGCTCGAGCGTCCACGCGCTCAACGACAACGCGGCGAATCTCTCCGTACAGCTCGAGCGCATCGTGGAGGGCGCGCGCTCAGATGGCGGGCCGCAGATTGAACTTGAGGTTTTGGCCGAGCATGCGCCCGCAAATGTCGCCAACTGCTTTACGGCGGTCCTGCGCGAGGCGCTCTCCAACACCATGCGCCACGCTTGCGCCCAGACCGTCACCGTACGATGCATGGAGCATCCGTCGTTTTACCAGCTCATCGTTACCGACGATGGCGCGGGCGGGGTCCAAGCAAGCAGCCGCGGCACCGCAGAGGGCATGGGGCTCGGCTCCATGCGCGAGCGCGTCGAGGCGCTTGGCGGCACCTTCACCGCCGGCCCGCGCGCCGGCGCCGGCGGCTGGCGTGTGTTTGCCACCGTTCCCAAACAGCAAGGAGATGAGGGCCGATGAGGCTCATCGTTGTCGACGACGACCGCTTGGTGGTCGATTCGCTCAAGATAATCCTGGGCGCCCAGCCGCAGATCGAGGTGGTGGGTACCGGCGCCGACGGCAACGACGCAGTGGCTCTTTATGCCGAACACGCACCCGATATCGCGCTGCTCGACATTCAGATGCCGGGGCGCGACGGGCTTTCGGCGGCCCGCGAGATCCTTGAGCGCGACCCTGCGGCGCGCGTGGTATTTCTGACGACATTCTCGGATGACGAGTACATTGTGTCGGCGCTCAAACTGGGTGCCCGCGGCTACCTGATCAAAACCGATGTCGCTGCCATCCCGCCGGCGTTGGCCCAGGTCATGGACGGTAAACGCGTGCTCGAGGGTAAGGCGATCGAGGATATCAACTTTGATGGGGCGGGCGTCGAGGTGGGCACGACCCGCCGGCCCGCGGCCTTCGTCAGCCTGACCGACCGCGAGTTCGAGGTCGCCGAGCTCATCGCCCGCGGCCTCGATAACAAGGAGATTGCCGCCACCGCCTATATGGGCGAAGGCACCGTGCGAAACCACATCAGCTCAATCCTGACCAAAATGGGCCTGCGCAACCGCACCCAAATCGCCATCGCTTACCTGCGAGGGTAGTTGCCCGAAGACCGACCGCCCCGACATAACAAAATGTCTGCTACCGGTTTAATGCCATTTCAAAACTATGCCGGTTTACGGGGCTAAACTCAGGACCCCCATCCATACCCGCGTTTTCTGTAAAATGACGGCTCGTCTACCTGCGGTTTTATTTTCACGAATATCAGCATGGTTGGGGACTCGTGACTCAGCCCCGTAAACCGGCCTAGTTTTGTCCGAGCGGCCACGTCAAGTGTCTCCGCAAGCCGCTTCAAGCCAAAAATGATCCGTTTTCCTCCGTCCCCAAGGGATCAGCCGGAACCGCTCCACGAAATCGGCCCATCTACTACGTTTAACTCTATACCCCTGACCACACCTTCGTTTTGAGCAAAACCGCAGGCGTTCTACCTGCGGTTTTGTTTTCGCGTTTTTTGACATGGTTGGGGGTAAGGGACTAAACGTAGTAGATGGGCCGGTTTCGTGGCGAGCCCTCCTCGCCTACGCACAAAAGCGGCGCCACGGGGGTGGGGGATTACTACGTGGCGGCTGGGGGGGGGGGGGGTGGGGGTTAGTTCATGCTACCCGCCGGCCGCCCCCGGCCCGTTATGCCCCCG
>NZ_JBQHST010000037.1:0-22592 GCF_052066095.1 Collinsella sp. HCP28S3_B9 | reverse complement strand
GCCGTGACCGGAATCGGTGAAAATACGTTAGCGCAACCGGTGAAACCGCCTTTGCGCGAACGGCGCGCCTGTTTAGCGAAACTGGTGAAAAATAGATTGACGCTAACACCCGTGCGCATGGGCGCGCGCGAGGACCAGCGCGCCGATGTTTCGCTTCTGGTCGACGACGACCAGCGCGCCGGAGCCGGCCCGCTCGAGCAGCCGGTCGATGTCGTCGGGCCTGTTTGCCAGCTCGGCCCTGAAGGCGACGCCCCCTCCCGCATCGAGCGCGCACGCGCTGTGCGAGCTCTTCCCGACGTCGATCCCCAGGTACGCCACGGGCGTCTCTGCTGCAGGCATGGTGTATCCTCTCCCTTGAGCCGGCCGTTAGCCGCGGAAGCGACACCCACATTACCCGGCCGTGGCCCGGTCCGGGCCCGGCACATCTCTATCAGTCGTTCCCCGCGGCCCCTCCCGCCCCGGCGGCAACACGTCCCGGGCCCTCTACGGGGCAGGGGCTGACGGCCGTCCGGGGCGGTCGGCCAGCGACCACCGGTACGGCTCAATCGTATAGCCGTGCAGCGGAAAAGAGCCGCCCTTTCGGACGACTCAAACTGTAATGGGGCTCTTTTAGCTACCCTATGACTGACGGCGAATGAGTCGGGGTCGGAATACATCTCAACCGACATATGGGGGTAGCTAAAAGAGCCCCGTCCCAAATTAGCTACCCGTGTGGGTTTGGCTAGGTTCGGGCGCTGTCCGTGCCGTGGGGTAAAATCGTTCAGTCAGAACACGAACCCGCATCGGAGCTCATCACATGGCATTCGTCCATCTGCACAACCACACTGTTTTCTCCATGCTCGACGGCGCAACCCGTATCCAGGATATGGTCAACCGTGCCGTAGAGCTGGGCATGCCCGCCGTGGCCATTACCGACCACGGCTACATGTATGGCGTGCCCGATCTGGCGCTGGCCTGCGACGCCGTCAACCACAATACGCCCGAGTACAAAACGTGGAGCCACGACAAGGCCTTCTTGGAAAAGGACCGCCGCGACGAGCTGGTGGAGCCCGATCCCGAGGCAAACCCGCGCGAGCATGCCCAGTATGTGAAGGACATGGCCATGTGGGACGAGAAGGGCAATATCGACGAGCTCAAGCCGCCTCTGGTCATCAAGCCCATCTTTGGCTGCGAGGTCTACTTTACGCCGGACGAGACGCTCGCCCGCGACCACAAGCCCGAGCTCTACCACATGATCCTTCTGGCCAAGGACCAGGAGGGCTACGTCAACCTGATGCAAACGGTCTCCGAGGCCGCCGTGCAGGGCTTTTACTACAAGCCGCGCGTGACGCTCGACAACCTGCGCCGCCACGCCAAGGGCATGATCTGCACCAGCGCCTGCATCGCGGGCATCATCCCCAAATACATCGACCGCGGTGACATGGAAGGCGCCATCAAGTGGGCCGAGACCTTCCGCGACACCTTCGAGCCTGGTGACTTCTACATCGAGATCCAGGAACACGGCATCACCACCGATAACGGCCTGACCGACGAGCAGATGGACCGCACGCTCATTGATATCGCCAAACAGGTGGGCGTCAAGGTCATCGCCACCAACGACTTCCACTACCTGCGCCGCGAGGACGCGCCCGTGCAGGACGTCATCATGTGCATCGGCATGAACGCCAAGGTCGACGACCCCAACCGCATGCGCATGACCGGCTCGGAGTTTTACATGAAGACCGAGGAGGAGATGCGGGCGATGTTCCCGTATTGCCCCGAGGCCTGCGACAACACGCTCGAGATCGCTGACAAGTGCTACGTTGAGCTGGACTGGGACTCCATCATCCTGCCGCGCTTCCCGCTGCTCGATCCCGGCGAGACGCACGAGAGCCAGTTCCGCCGCGAGTGCGAGAAAGGCCTGCGCCAGCACTACGGTGACGACTGGGCCACGCGCGAGATCGGTGGCGTCAACATCAAAGAGCGCTTTGAGTACGAATACAAGGTCATTTGCGACAAGGGCTTTGCCGCCTACTTTTTGATCGTCGCCGAGTACGTGCAATGGGCCAAGGACAACGGCATCGGCGTCGGCCCCGGCCGTGGCTCGGCCGCCGGCGCTATCGTCGCCTACGCCATGAACATCACCGCGTTCGACCCGCTCGAGAACGGTCTGATGTTCGAAAGGTTCCTGTCCCCGCAGCGTACCGAGATGCCCGATATCGATATGGACTTCGACGATGAGCGGCGTCTCGAGGTCGTGGAGCACGTTCGCCAGCTCTACGGTCCCGAGAAGGTCACCCACGTCATCACCTACTCGACCATTAAGGCCAAGCAGGCCATCAACGATGCCGCGCGCGTCCTGGACTACCCGGTCTACATGGGCCAGCGCCTGTCCAAGATGGTCTCGAGCGACCCCAAGGTCAAGCTCAAGCAGGTGCTCGAAAAACAACCCGGCAAAGAGGATCTGTTTAACCCCGACTTTGCCGAGGCCTATAAAAAGGACGACGACGCCCGCCGCATCATCGACACGGCGCTCTCGATCGAGGGCCTCACCCGTGGCGAGGGCGTGCATGCGTGCGCCGTTCTGATCTGCCGCGACCCCGTCAACGAGCACGTGCCCACCAAGCTCGACACCAAGGGCGGCGTCGAGATTACCCAGTACGAGGGCCATACCGTTGCCGACATGGGCCTGCTCAAGATGGACTTCTTGGGCCTGCGTACGCTGACGGTTATCTCCAAGGCCAAGGCAAACATCAAAAAGAACTTCGGCATCGACATCAAAGAGGAAGAGATTCCCTTTGACGATCCCGAGATCTTTAAGCTCATGGGCTCCGGCCACACCGCCGGCGTCTTCCAGGTCGAGTCCGCCGGCATGACGGCCACGATCAAGAACATGAAGCCCACCGAGTACAAGCACGTCGTGGCATTGATCGCCCTGTACCGCCCGGGCCCGCTGGGCGCCGGCATGGTTTCGTCCTACATCAACCGTATGAACGGCAAGGAGCCGGCCGTCTCCTACGACGACCGTCTGGACGACATCTTGGGCGAAACCTACGGCACCATGGTCTACCAGGAGCAGGTTATGCTCATCTCCGTCGAGATGTGCGGCTTCTCCAAGGGCGAATCGGACTCGCGTATCCGTAAGCCCGTGGCTAAGAAGAAGATCAAGCTGCTCACGTCGACGGTGCTCCACTGGGAGGATGGCTCGGACGAGACCACCTACGACCACTGGATGAACGGCGCCATCAAGAACAACTACACGCGCGAGGTCGCCCAGAAGATTTGGGACGATGTTCTCGAGTTCGCATCCTACGCCTTCAACAAGTCGCACTCCGCCGGCTACGCCATCTTGGTTATGCAGACGGCGTGGCTCAAGGCGCACTATCCGCACGAGTACATGGCGGCCGTCCTGACGTCCTATACGGGCAAGACCGACAAGATCGTGCACTACGTCTCGGCATGCCGTCACGACGGCATCCCCGTGCTTTCGCCAGATGTCAACGAGTCCGGTACCGAGTTCACGGCTACCAAGGAAGGTGTGCGCTTTGGTCTGGCCGGCATCCGCGGCGTGGGCACCGGCGTGGCGCAGGCGATTATCGCCGAGCGCGAGGCGGGCGGTCCGTTTAAGACGCTGCATGACTTTGTCGAGCGCGTGGACTCGAGCCAGGCCAACCGTCGCGTGATCGAATCGCTCATCAAGGCAGGTGCCTTCGACTCCACGGGGTATCCGCGTCGTCAGATGATGCACTTTGTGGACAAGAACAACCCCGAGAACATCATCGATGCCGCGGCAAAGCGCCAGAAGGATCGCGCGAGCGGCCAGACGTCGTTCTTCGACATGTTTGGCGACGTTGAGGGCTCGGGCTTTGAGGTGAGCGTACCCGATCCGGATGGCCAGGAATGGGACCGCCACCTTAAGCTGAGCCAGGAGAAGGAGGTTCTGGGCATCTATGTCTCGGACCACCCGCTGCGCCCGTTTGAGTATGCGCTCAGCAAAGCACGCGACTTCTCGTTTTCGCAGATCGACACCGGCTACGAGGTGCAGAACCCCACGGGCGGCACCATCAACCAGGAAATTCCCGAGGGCAAGGCGCTGTGGTGGGCCGGTATGGTCTCGAGCGTGTCCAAGCGCGTGACCAAAAACGGCGACCCCATGGGCATCGTGCAGCTCGAGGACATGGAAGGCGAGGCCACCGTCGTGGTGTTCCCCAAGACCTTCAAGGAGGCCGAGGGGTATCTGTACGGCGAGGTCGACCCCGAGACCGGCGCGCAGCTGTCCGATGCGTTTGTGCGCATTAAGGGCAAGCTCGAGCGCTCGGACCGCGGCGACCAGATCATCGCGCAGGAGATTGTGCCGCTTGAGCTCAACGAGGAGAACAACAAGCCCAAGGTGTTTGAGGTCATGGTGCCCAACAGCCGCTTTAGCCAGGGCAACATGGCGCGTCTTGCCACGGTGCTCACCGCCAACCCGGGCGGCGACCGCGTAGAGATCTTTATCGAGCAGGCGGACGGACGCGTGCTGCGTGCCGAGATACCTGCTAAGGTCAACGCACGCTCGATTCCGCTGTTGGCCGAGGCCAAGGCCATCGTCGGCAACCAAGGTCGCGTGACGGTGATCTAAGGACGCCGTTGGCGGGGTAGCTAATTTGGGACGGGGCTTTTTTAGCTACCCTTTGGCTGACGGCGAATGAGTCGGGGTCGGAACACATCTCAACCGACATATGGGGGTAGCTAAAATAGCCCCGTCCCAAATTAGCTACCCCGGGTGAGATTGGAGGAAGCGATGGCGCAGGGGACGTTTGTGCAGGCGCTTCGTAAGGAGGCGGCGCTCAGCAGTACCTTTATGAAGGGGCGTTCGCTCATGCTCAACGGCGCCGTGCTGTCGTTTGAGGACTCCGGCTCGCGCTTCTCCAAAAACGTGAATATCGAGGGTACGGTGCGTGGTTCGCGCGGCGACCTGTATAAGACGCATGTGGCGCTCGATATGGACGAGCACGAGGTTGTCGACTACGACTGCGATTGCCCCGCCGCCTTCCGCTATTCCGGCATGTGCAAGCACGCCATCGCCACGGCGTTGGCGTATCTGGATGCCAGCGGCGCCGAGCCCGTCGAGGGTTTGCGCACGCCGGTCCGCACGTTTACGGTGCTGCCCGCACAGTCCAAGCAGCCCACACGCCCCGCGCCCAGCGCATCTGCGGTCAACCCCAACTTTCCCTTCCCGGCGCCCGTGCCCACGAGCCCGAGCCTTGTGGCAGCGCTTTCCGATCTTTCGGACGCGCGCATGGATAAACTCGTGGCCATGCGCCGCAAGCTCGCTGGCACCATTGACCCCGATGCGCCCAAAGCAGTGCTGGAGCCCTCGCTGGTGCCGTACTACAATCCGCTGTTTGCCGATCGCTTTAGCTGGGCGCTTGAGTTTCGCATCCGCTGCGGATCGGTGTCCTACGTGGTTAAGGATATCGACGGCATGGCCGATGCCTATGCGCGCGGCGGTACGTTCTCCTATGGCAAGAAGCTTACGTTTGCCCATGTGCCCGAGGCTTTCGATGACGTGTCGGCAAAGCTGCTCGATTTTGTTGCAATGACGGTCGCCTACCTAGGCGATATTACGAGCTCGCGCTCGGCATCGTACGACTTTGCCCGCAGCGGTTTTGTCGCCGAGCGTCAGCTGCCGGTATCCGAGTATTCCATCGTGTCCGTGCTGGACCTGCTGCGTGGCAGGACCATGTCCTTTGAACCTGCTTGGTCGCGGGGGACGACGACGCACCGCGCCTACGAGGTGACAGTCGAGTCGTTGCCGGAAGGGGAGGGCGAAGTCCCGGCTAAGCACCCGCCGCTGATTGCTGCCAAGATTGTGCCGGCAGCCGGGGGCAGCTACGACTTGCGCCTTCCGGCCGATACGTACTGCTTTGCCTCGGGCGACGTCGCCTATCTGGTCGATACGCGCCGCGCGCGCCGTACCGACACGGCGTTTGCCCAACATGCCGCGCCGTTCCTATCGCACTTGTTGCCCTGCCGCACACCGGTCCATATCGCCGCCGACCAGGTGGGTGAGTTTTGCCGCATGGCGCTGCCTATCTTGCGCGACTACACCGACCTTGCCGCGCCCGCTGTGCTCGATACCGTGGCGCCCGAGCCAAGCTTTGCCATGGCGATCGGTGTCGACGATGGCCTTGTGACCTGCAAAATTACGGTTACCTACGGCGACTGGTCGGCAGATCTCTTTAGCATGGGCGCTCCGGGCAGCCCCTTCGAAGAGCAGCGCCCGGGCGTGCCGCCGCGCGACGAGGTGGCAGAGTTTCGCGTTATGGATACGGCGGCTCTGTATTTCGACTTTTACGAGGGTGGCCTGGCGTTTGAGGAACGCGATGACGAGAGCCTGTTCCACTTGCTGACTGAGGGCCTGTCTGCCCTGTCCGATCTGGGCGAGGTCATGCTCAGCGACCGTCTGCGCCAGATCTCGGTCCGCCCTGCGCCCAAGCTTTCGGTGCGCGCGACCGTCAAGAGTAACCTGCTCGACGTCGAACTGGGCGCGAGCGGCCTTTCGGCGGCAGACCTTGCCATCTACCTCGATTCCTACAAGCGTCACCAGACGTTTGCTCGTCTCACGTCGGGCGACATCATTCGCCTGGACGAGGGAGCGCGCGCCGCGTTTGGCCTTGCCGAGGATCTGGGGGTCGATGCTGTCGACCTGCTCGACGGCGTGTCGCTTCCCGCGTCGAGTACCCTGTTCGTCGACAGCATGCTTGCGCGCACCTCCGCGCTCGAAGCCGATCGCGACGCTGCATTCCGTCGCACCGTCGAGCGCCTGGACACGCTCGGCAAGATGGACTTTACGGTGCCCGCTGCGCTCAAGGCCACGCTGCGTGGCTACCAGGTCGACGGCTACCAGTGGCTCGGTTCGCTCGAGCATCTGGGCCTTGGCGGCATTTTGGCCGACGACATGGGCCTGGGCAAAACGCTCCAGATGATCGCGCATATCCTGGCGCGCGTGGAGGCGGGGGACACTAAGCCCACGCTCGTGGTATGTCCCGCATCGCTCGTGTACAACTGGACTGCCGAGCTGGAGCGCTTTGCCCCCTCGATTGATGTGTGCGCCATTGTGGGCACCAAGGCCCAACGTCGCGTGCAGATAGCCGGCGTGGCCGAGCACAACGTGGTCGTGACGTCGTATGACCTCATGCGCCGCGATATCGACGAGTACGTCGAGCAGGACTTTGCCCGCGTGGTGCTGGATGAAGCCCAGTACATTAAAAACCCGCTCACGCAGGTGGCTCGCGCCGCCAAGCGTCTGCCTGCCGGCGTGCGCTTTGCCTTGACGGGCACGCCCATCGAAAACCGCCTGTCCGAGCTCTGGAGCATCTTCGACTTTTTGATGCCGGGCCTGCTCGGCACGCGCGAGTCGTTTGCCAAGCGCTTCGAAAGCCCGGTCGAGCACGCCGAGGGTGACAGCGCCGCTCGCCTACAGGCGCTCGTGTCGCCGTTTGTGCTGCGCCGCGTCAAGGAAGACGTGGTGGCCGACCTGCCCGAGAAGATCGAGGACACGGTGATGGCGCAGCTCACCGGCGAGCAGCGTAAGCTCTACCTGGCCAACCAGGACCGCATTGCCCAGCAAGTGCAGCACCGCGAGGCCGGGGAGTTCAAAAAAGATAAGCTCAAGGTACTTGCCGAGCTCACCAAGCTGCGCCAGATCTGCTGTGATCCTCATCTGCATTACGCGGACTACAAGGCGGGAAGCGCCAAGCTCGATACGTGTATGGAGCTCGTCCACGGCGCGCTCGACGGCGGTCATCGCATCTTGCTGTTCAGCCAGTTTACGGGCATGCTCGATATCATCGGCAAGCGCCTGGCCAAGGAGGATATCGCCTTCCTTAAGCTTACGGGCGCATCGTCTAAAGAGAGCCGCGCCAAGATGGTTGCGCAGTTCCAAGCGGGCGAGGTGCCGGTGTTCTTGATTTCGCTCAAGGCGGGCGGCGTGGGCCTTAATTTGACGGCTGCCGACGTGGTCATCCACTACGACCCGTGGTGGAACGTGGCGGCGCAGGACCAGGCGACCGACCGCGCCCACCGCATTGGCCAGCAGCACACCGTGACCGTGTACAAGCTCATCGCCAAGGACACAATCGAGGAACGCATCATGCAGATGCAGGAGTCCAAGCGTGATCTGGTCAACAGCGTGCTCGGCGGTGACGGCATTTCGTCGGCGCTGTTCACGCGCGAGGACGTTCTGGCGCTGCTCGGTGGCGACGGTCGCTAGCTGCGCGCGGGATGGGGCTGCCGGGCTGGGCCAGGTCGCCGGTTCGTCCTGGCCCGACCGCTTGCCTCACCCCTTATGTGTTCATTTGTAATGCCATGGATGGTTCGGCGCTCTTTGGGCATAAGAACTAACGAGAACATTGGCACATCAGCAAAGGAGAACATCATGGCGAAATTCTTTAAAGACTCCGACGGCAAGCTCGTTGCCGCTCTTGGCGACGACGTTGCGACCCCTGCCGGCTGCACGGAGCTGACGGCAAACACCGAGGATGCGGCGCACGAGAAGCACGTGCCTGTTGTCGAGATCGAGCGCGACGGCCACGTCATTCGTGCGCGCGTGGGCTCGACGGAGCACCCCATGCTGCCCGAGCACTACATCGAGTGGATCGCGCTTGAGGCCGAGGGCCGCCTGGAGGTCCATTACCTTGAGCCCGGCATGAAGCCCGCGACGTTTTTCGCTGGCGGCTCCAAGACCGGTACCGTCTATGCCTACTGCAACCTGCATGGGCTGTGGTCCGCGACGTTCTAGGAGCGCGCCCCCGCTCGGGGTATCATAGCTAGCATATGCACATGCAAGCGCCGGCTGCATTATGCGGCCGGCGCTTTTACTACGGTTTCGATGGTTTACGACGGAAAGGGCTGGGCCATGAAGCTCGCGCTTGCACAGATCGATATGCGCCTGGGTGATATTGAGGGCATTTGCGGTCGCATCGAGGACCAGGCTCGTCTGGCCCACGAGCGCGGGGCGCGCGTGCTGTGCGTCCCGGCTCCGCTCTTTATGGGTGCTCTGCCCGGCGGCCTGGTGGGTACTGCCGACTTTGAGCACGACATGCTGACAGGCCTGACCGGTGTTGCCGAGCGTATCCAAGAGCTCGATATGATCTGCATCGTGCCCGCGGCGGTTTCGTTTGAGGGCCAGCCGCTGCTCGACTACATGATGCTCAAGGACGGTCGTGTGGTGCCGGCGCGATCGAGCATTGCCCTTCAGCGTGGCGAGAACAACGACACGCGTTGGGCGCCGCCGGTGTTCGACGTGGACGGCGTGCGCATCGCCGTGATTTTTGACTTGGACCGCGAACTCGAGATGTTGCCGACCGGTGTTGACCTTATTGCGTATTTCCAATTCAACGCGTTTGACATGACCGACCGCGAGACTGCCGCCATCGCCGCCGTTCGCAGCGGTGCCTACCGCAAGATCGCATCTAAGCGCAGCGTGTGGTTTGCCTGCATGGCGCCGGTCGGTGCGTACGACGAGTCGGTATATACCGGCGGTTCGTTTGTGCTCGACGACTGCGGTCGCGTGGTGGCCCAGGCGCCGTGTTTTGAGGAGAGCCTGCTGGTTCAGGAGATTCAGCGCGGCGTGATGCTCGATGCCCTGGAAGATCACGAACTGCCCGAGTTTCGTTCCGAGGAGTGGCTGTGGCAGGCGCTGGTGCTCGCCGTGCGCGACAACGCCCGCGCTCGCGGCGCGTCGCGTGCTGTGGTGGCACTCGAGGGTGACTTGCCGTCGTCCCTGCTGGCGGCACTTGCCGTTGACGCTCTGGGCCCGCGTAATGTGATTGGCCTTGTGCTGGGGCGCAACCGTATCTTTACGCCGGCTCAGGAAGAGGCCGAGGCTGCCCGCTGTGCCGCCGTCCGCGCGATTGCCGAGCGCCTGCACATTCGCACCGTCGAGCGCGATGCACCGGATGCGGCGCGTGTGCTCGATCGCGACGTGTCGGCGGGCGATGCCGAGCGTCTGCGCTCGCGTACTCTGGGCCTGATGCTCGAGGATACGGCGCTCGAGCTGGGCGCCATGGCGTTGAGCCCGCTCTCCAAGACCGAGTACGCGCTGGCGGCGCCCGCACTGTCCGGCGGCTACCAGGGCGACTTTGCGCCCTTTGGCGATGTGTACCTGTCGACGCTTGAGTTTGTGGCGCGCGTGCGCAACCGCACGTCTGCCGTGGTGCCCCAAGAGCTCGTGACGCTCAACGCGGTGGAAGATTGTATGGAGCGAGTGCTGGCGCAGGCGCTCTCGACGCTCGACGGTCCGGTCGATATGCTCGACCGCGCGGCACAGCTGCTCGACGGGCTTGAGCCGGGTGAGGTCGATGGCGCGCTCGAGGCGCACGTGGACCGCAATCGATCTTTCGACGACATCCCGATGGCCGCTGGCAAGCCTGAGGCCTGCTCGCTGCTGCTGATGCTCGTTCGACAGGGTGAGGCTGCCCGTCGCATGTTGCCGACGGCGCCGATCGTTTCGGCCCGTTCGTTTGCCGAGCGCGCTTGGCCGTACATGCTTGCGTGGTCCGATTTGGGGCTCAACGGCAAGGAGCGCATGACGGTTGATTCACTGGCGCGCGCCGAAGTGCGCCGCTTTGCCGATAGCGATACGGGCGATCGCATGCGCGGTGAGATGATGGGTCTGTTGGGTGAGCTGTTGGGTATTTCGCCCGAGCAGATGGAGGAGCTGCGCTCTGAGGACGGTCAGCGTCGTTTGCACGAGGGAATGAAAAAGTTCGAGGGCGAGGTCCAGGACGCCATCGAAAGGATGATGGGCGGCCAGGGCGGACCGCAGGGCGGGCCCCAGGGCACGCCGATGCCACATCCGCCGGTGGATCCCCGTCAGTTTCCTTTTTTCTCGCAGAACTAAACTGGGGATGGGGCAAAGGTTACGCGGTTTTGCCAAACCGCGTAACGAGTCGACGCTACGCGAGCCCCTGCCGGGCCATCTGCCGCTCAAACCGTCGCTTGCGTACAGAAGTACGCGGCGCTCCTCTTTCGCGACACCTTGCCACGGCAGGGACTCGCTCGCTGACTTATGCTCAACCTATGGTTCGACCTTGCTTGCTAGATACGGTCGCTGTTGTGTTATTCTAGAACAGACGTTCGTGAATAGTGCGTGGGGCCTTGCCTTGCGCTGCGCTTGTGGCGAGGGGAGGTTGGCTTGGTTATCTTGGGTATCGACCCTGGTTTGGCCCATACGGGGTGGGGGATTATCGAGGAGAGACGTGGCGAGGTTCGCTGTCGTGCCTATGGCTGCATCGAGACCAGTGCGGGCAGCCCGCTCGCGGTGCGCCTGTCGCATATCGCCCGCGACCTCAAGGGCGTTGTCGAACGCTATCGTCCCGATACCGCTGCTATCGAGAGCATCTACTTTGGCGCCAACGTTCGTTCGGCCATCCCCACGGCGCATGCCCGCGGCGCTGCGCTTGTGGCGCTTTCGGAGTGCGCGCTCGAGATTGGCGAATACACGCCTATGCAGATTAAGCAGGCTGTTGTGGGCACCGGCGCCGCAGATAAGCGACAGGTCGCCTACATGGTGCGCACGCTTACGCAGCTCGATCACGACCCGCACCCCGACCATGCCGCCGATGCCCTGGCCTGCGCCATCTGTCACGTTAACCTCAGCCGCACCCGCGCGCTTACCGGCGGCGAGTTCTATCAACAGAGAGGAACCGGATACTGATGATCTCCCAGCTCCACGGAACGCTTGTCGAGGCCACGATGAGCTCTGCTGTCGTCGATGTGTCGGGCGTGGGCTTTGAGCTCGGCATCTCGGGCAGCACTGCGGCCACGTTGCCGACGCCCGGCGGCGAGGTCCGCCTCTACACGCGCATGCAGGTGCGCGAGGACGCCATGACACTTTTCGGATTTTCCTCAAAGGATGAGCGCACAATGTTCGACCGGCTCGTGTCCGTCTCGGGCGTTGGCCCGCGCTTGGCGCTCGCCGTGCTTTCCACCTATACCGTAGGGCAGCTGTATTCGCTGGTGATGGCCGAGGACGACAAGGGCATGGCTAAGGTGCCCGGTGTGGGTAAAAAGACAGCTCAGCGCCTCATTCTGGAGCTCAAGAGTACCTTTGCCAAGGATAAGGGCTTTGTGCCGGTCGACGTGATTCCCGGACAGGTTGCGATGCCCGTGCCCGCTGCCGCTCCCTCGGCCATCGATGATGCCCGCGCGGCACTCCTTTCCATGGGCTTTAGCCCGCAGGAGGCCGATGTCGCTCTGAGCGGGTATGATGGGCAGGATATGCGTGTCGAGGATCTGCTCGGCGCGGCGCTTAAGCGACTCGGAATGGATGCGTGATGTGGGAAGCCGATGACTCTCAGGACCTGTGGGCGACGCCCGGCAGCTCGCCGGCGGCATCCATGGCGCACGGTGAGCGCATGGTGGGCTCGGAGCTAACGCCCGAGGACCTCGATGTCGACCGTACCCTGCGTCCCCAGCGCCTGGACGACTACTGCGGTCAGGAGCATATCAAGCAGAGCCTTCGCGTGCTGATCGAGGCGGCGCAGAGCCGTGGCGAGACGCTCGACCACGTGATCTTCTCGGGCCCTCCGGGTCTGGGCAAGACCACGCTGGCCACCGTTATCGCCAACGAGCTGGGCGCTCAGATTAAGACGACGAGTGGCCCAGCCATCGCGCGCACCGGCGACCTGGCGGCCATCCTTACCAACTTGCAGCCGGGTGACGTGCTGTTTATCGACGAGATCCACCGCCTCAACCGTTCGGTCGAGGAAGTCCTGTATCCCGCGATGGAGGACTTTGCGCTCGATATCGTGATTGGCAAAGGTCCGGCGGCGCGCTCGATTCGCCTGGATATCCCCAAGTTTACGCTGGTGGCGGCAACGACCCGCTCGGGTATGCTGACCGGCCCGCTGCGCGACCGTTTTGGTATTTCGTATCGCCTGGACTACTACACGGTCGAGGAGCTTGCCCAGATTGTGACGCGCTCGGCAACCATTTTGGGCGTGACAATAGACCATCCGAGCGCGCTCGAGATCGGCTCACGCTCGCGTGGCACGCCACGTCTTGCCAACCGCTTGCTCAAGCGCGTGCGCGATTACGCCCAGGTGCGCGGCAACGGTCCTATTGAGCTTGATATCTGCCGTCAGGCGCTCGAGTTCTTTGAGATTGATGAGCTTGGTCTGGACTGGATGGACATTCGCATCTTGGAGACGCTCGCCAAGACGTTCTCCGGCCGTGCCGTGGGCCTGACGACCCTTGCCAGCGCGGTGGGCGAGGATCCGGGTACGCTCGAAGATGTCTACGAACCCTACCTGTTGCAGTGCGGCTTGATGATTCGCACACCGCAGGGTCGCCAGGCAACCCTGCGCACCTTTGAGCACTTGGGGATTGAACCTACCGTTTAGGGCGCTTTGTTTTGGCTGGTCTGTAGGCTATCGCTGGGCATTGGATAAACATATCGCCGTTCATCGGTTATGGGCGTTTTACTATCGCGCGCCCGTGCTATGCTGAATTGGTCTTTTTCTCATCCGGTAACGAAAGGACCGCCCATGCCTACTGACATCGAAATCGCACGTTCTGTTACGCCGCTACCTATTACCGAGGTGGCCAAGAACGCCGGCGTCGACGTTAAGCACCTGATTCCGTACGGCTTCGACAAGGCTAAGGTCGACTATTCCCTGCTCAACGAGCCGACCGATCACCAGGCCAAGCTTGTCCTTGTGACCGCTATCAATCCCACGCCTGCGGGCGAGGGCAAGACCACCACGACCATCGGTCTGGCCGATGGCCTGCGTCGTCGCGGCGTCAAGAGCGCCGTGGCCCTGCGCGAACCTTCGCTCGGTCCCGTCTTTGGCGTAAAGGGCGGTGCCGCCGGCGGCGGCTGGGCCCAGGTCATCCCCATGGAGGACATCAACCTGCACTTTACCGGAGACTTCCACGCTATCGGTGCCGCCAACAACCTGCTGGCCGCCATGCTCGACAACCATATTCAGCAGGGCAACCAGCTCGGCATCGATGTTAAGCGCATCACCTGGAAGCGCGTCGTCGACATGAACGACCGTCAACTGCGCCATGTTATCGATGGCATTGGCGGCAAGGCCCAGGGCGTGCCGCGCGAGGACGGCTTCGATATCACCGTTGCCTCCGAGGTCATGGCGATTCTGTGCCTGTCCACGAGTATCAACGATCTCAAAGAGCGCTTGGGCGAGATCGTCGTCGGCTACAGCTATGCCGGCGAGCCCGTCCGCGCCCGCGACCTCAAGGCTCAGGGCGCCATGGCCGCGCTGCTTAAGGATGCGCTCAAGCCCAACCTGGTGCAGACGCTCGAGGGCACGCCCGCGTTTGTCCACGGCGGCCCCTTCGCCAATATCGCCCACGGCTGCAACTCCATCATGGCCACCCGCATGGCCATGCGTTTTGGCGACGTTGCGATTACCGAGGCCGGCTTTGGCGCCGACCTTGGTGCCGAGAAGTTCCTGGACATCAAGTGCCGCATGACGGGCGTTCGTCCCAGCGCCGTCGTGGTCGTCGCCACTGCCCGCGCGCTTAAGTACAACGGCGGCGTTGCCAAGGCCGACCTCAACGACGAGAACCTCGAGGCCCTTAAGGCCGGCATGCCCAACCTGCTGCGCCACGTCGACAACATCCAGAACGTCTATGGTCTTCCCTGCGTGGTCGCCATCAACCGCTTCCCGACGGACACCGAGGCCGAACTTGCGCTCATCGAGTCCGAGTGCCAGAAGCTCGGCGTCAACGTTAAGCTGTCCGAGGTTTGGGCTAAGGGCGGCGAGGGTGCGCTCGACCTGGCCGATGAGGTCATGCGCCTGATTGAGCAGCCGAGCGAGCTCAAGTTTGCCTACGAGGACGGTGCCGATGTGGCCGACGCCCTGGAGGCCGTTGCCACCAAGGTCTACCGCGCCGATGGCGTCGACTTTACGCCGGCTGCCAAGCGCCAGCTCGCCGAGCTGCGCGAGAACGGCTTTGGTAACCTGCCGGTGTGCGTCGCCAAGACCCAGTACAGCTTTAGCGATAACGCCAAGGCTCTGGGCGCACCCGAGGGCTTCCGCATCACCGTGCGCGAGCTCAAGGTTTCCGCCGGTGCCCACTTTGTGGTCGCGCTGACCGGCAGCGTTCTGACCATGCCGGGTCTACCCAAGGTTCCCGCGGCCGAGAACATCGACGTCGACAACGACGGCAACATCACCGGCCTGTTCTAAGCCTGCTGCTCATAGCCGCTTGCCCGCCCCGCCGCGCCTACCAAGGCCCGGCGGGGCTTTTTGATCCCTTGGGGACGGAAGGATTACGGATCATTTTGTGGCTGTTGGGTCAATGAGGTGAAGTGTCCGAGCTGAGCGCCGTGCTTACCAGCACCGAGGAGAGCGTGGCCAGCACCATCGCAACGGTGGCCACGACGCTGGAGCAGCTGAAGTCGAAGGACGATGACAGTGCGCAGGTGGGCTACGAAGCCGTCTCTGCTACGCAGGATGTTGACTTTACGGCTGCGGTTGGCGAAGGCCCGCTGGACCCGTCCCCCGATGACACGTGCCAGATCACGGCTACGTGGACCTATCCTCAGGTAAAGGGCCAGGGTATAGGTGTCGCCAAGTTCAACAAGGATATGTTGGTACCCTTGGGTTAAACGTAGTAGATGGGCGCATTTTATGGTTCACAGCCCAAGAAGAGGTCGTTAGCCGCGCTGGAGGCCGAAGAGTTTGGCGTTGCGCTCGGCGACCATCATGTTGATATCGGCGATTTCCATCTCACCGTCAATGTAGGGCTGGTAGGTGCCATATGGATCGCCGGCTCCCAAGCTGCAGCTTCCGCAGTTGTCGCAACTGCCGTTGCCGCAGCCAGCGAGCGCTAGCTTGATGATCTCCTCACGCTCGGCACGCGTCGTGTCCTTGATGAGCTTGCTTTTTGCCATGACATATCCTCGATTCGCTTGTGACCGTCGGCCGCGCATGTCTTGTAGATACCGGCGGGCTTTGTCCATCATAGGCTTTTGCGCGGGTAGAATGCATGGATAACTTGATGCTTACGGGCGACGGAAAGGAATCGTTGCATGGACCAGGACAAGACGACTGTGATGAGCGGATATGGCTCCGCACAGGCCGGCGGTAGCGCCGACACGACCCGTATCGTGCCGAATCCCGGCAATGCTGTCCCCGATGCGACACAGATGTCTGCCGAACCCACACGAGTTATGGGCTATGGCGATACACCACGGGATCCGTTTGATTATGCACCGCAGGACTCGTATGGCAACGCGACGCCGGACCCGTATGGCAATGCGGCGGCAGATGCCTATAACAACCTGCCGCAAAATCCCATTCCGCAGCCCCAGCAGACGACGTATATGCCGCGCACGGCACAGCCGCGCTACGAGTCGCACGACCGATACGCGCGCGAGCCGTATCGTGAGTATCCCAAGTCCATCCCCCAGTATGGCGAGGACGAGGAGAAGAAGCCTTCGCGTTCGTCGAGCGTGATTAAGAAGATCCTCATCGTGCTGGCGATCTTCTTTGCCTTGTCGGTTGTGTTCGCCATTGTGTCGGGCATGCTCAACAAGCGGGGCGCCACGACTGATACCACGGCCGAGCAGACCGAGACTGCCCAGTCCGGCACCGTCGACCTGAGCGATATCCCGGGTCAGTACTGGTCAAACGCCAAGAAGCTCCTCAAGTCGCGCGGGGCCGACCTTTCGAACGCTGTGATCCTGACCGACGACGGCTCGACGCCCGTCGTCGATGCCAACTGGGTCGTCACATCTGCCTACTACAACGGTGACGGCAACCTTGAGATTCAGCTCTCGCGCAAGGACGGCTCGTCGGGCAATGCGTCCGCTGATCAAGGCGCCACGGACAGCTCGAGCTCTAACACGCTGGAGGACCTGAGCAACAAGGCGCAGGAGCTTGGGGATAAGGCCCAAGAGCTGGGCGACACAGCCCAGAACCTCGGTGATACTGCTCAGAATCTGGGTGATATGGCAACGAACGCCTGGGATGCCCTGCAAAACGGCATTTTGGGCGCGCAGGGAAACTAGCGGCCGAGCGGCTAGAGCCTTAGCGGTGCAAACAAAAACGGGACGTAGGATCGCGTGACCGGGCGCATGGGCGCGTTGGTCGGCGGTCCTGCGTCCCGTTTTGCTGTCGATTACAGCTGTTCTGCCGGACGGTCGGGCGAGCTAAAGCCCGAGTCAAACGTGACAACGCATGATGCATCGGGCCTGCGCTCGTGCACGATATGCGTTACGCGCTCCAACAGCTCGTCGTCGGAGATGCGAAAGCCGTCGGGACGCACCAGGTCAAATGACACAAAGCCATCGTGCTCGTGCAGGTCATGGATGGAGAGCGCGGGATCGATCTGTATGACGCCACGCTTGACCCAGCCGCGCAGGTCGTCGCCGGTGGTGGCGATGGGGTCGCAGTGCAGCGTGATGTCGATGCCCATCTGGCGTTTAATATCGTGTTCGATGGCGTCCAGGATCTCGTGGTGCTCAAAGGCATCGCCCTCGCCGGGCATTTCCACGTGTGCGCTGGCAAACTGACGGCCGGGGCCGTAGTCGTGCACCATGAGGTCGTGTGTGCCCAAGACCTGGGGGTACGACATGATCCTGTCGCGGATTTCCTGGACGAGCTTGGGGTCGGGCGCTTGTCCCAACAGCGGGCTGATGGCGTCGCGCACCAGGCCCATGCCGCTGATGCAAATGAAGATGCCCACACCCAGGCCTGCCCAGCCATCGAGGTCAAAGCCGGTCGTCTGCGAAATAAGCGCCGCCGCCAAGACCGAGCCCGAGGTGATGACGTCGTTTTTGGAGTCCTGCGCCGTGGCGATGAGCGTCTCCGAGTCGATGCGGTCGCCCAGCGCGCGGTTGAATGCGGCCATCCATAATTTGACGAGCATGGACAAGACGAGGGCTGCTAGGGAGACCAGCGTGTAGGCGGTGGGGGAGGGCTTGATGATCTTGGTAATGGACTCGAGCACCAGGTTGATGCCGACGGCACAAACGAGGACGGCGACAAACAAGCCGGCGAGGTATTCGTAACGGCCGTGGCCATAGGGGTGGCCTTCGTCTGCCGGGCGGCTGGCAAGGCGGAACCCGAGCAAGCTCACAATGTTGCTCGAGGCGTCGGAGAGGTTATTAAAGGCGTCGGCGACAAGTGAGACAGAGCCGGCGAGCAGACCCGCGATGCCCTTGGCCAAGCACAGGGTAATGTTGAGGCCAATGCAGATGAGGCTTGCGGCAAAGCCCGCGTTGGTGCGACAAGATGCATCGACCGGCTCGCCCTTGCTGCCGGGAACAAGTGTATGTACCAGCCGATTTACAAATAGCATGGCGTACCTCCTCGCATCCTCGTTTAAGGGGATAGTGTAGCTCGCATGGGCGCGCCGTGCGCCGATGCTCAGAAAATGCAGCAATGGTCTGCTGGAGCTAACGAGCGGGGCTTCTTGTCCGACCGGGTGCTCCATTTTGGGCCACATGGGTATGGGCTTGTGCCTGCCTGCTCGACATACTTAATGTCGACAGCCCCTGCGTAAAGGAGGACGTATCCATGGACGAGATGTTTGCCATTAAATGCCAAAACTGCGGCGGTCCCATGTACTCACACCAGGCTCAACGCAGCTTTGAGTGCGCCTATTGCGGCACGGTCGTTCCGTGGCAGGCCGATGCGGGGGAGCCCAAGAGCGCGCTGGGCATTCGCCATGCGCCGCTGACGGTTGTCGATGGGTTGCTTAAGCTCACCCATGTGTCGCAGCTCGAGCGCCCGGTGGACCCCGACTGGTATTTCTTTCATGCGCACTGGCGCAACCAGTCGGTTCTGGAGCATCTACTGTGGGAGGACCGCGGCACGGCGCAGGAGTTCCAGGAGGCCACGCACGTGAGCATCCCGTGCCCCTTCTGTGGCGCATCCTTCGAAGGCGAGTCCACGCAGCGCGTGTTTGAATGCCCGTCCTGCGGCAATAAGATCGGCGTTGCAGACCTACTCAAGCCCGGTACCTTTAGCAAGCGCCTGACCATGGGCGTTGGTGCGGAGTATGTACCCGAGCAGGGTATTCCCTGTGAAATCTCGCCGCAGCAGGCACGTGCCAACGCGCTGCAGCTGGTGCGCCAGTATGCGGAAGCCTTTGCCGGTCACGATGTAGAAGACGCGATCCAAAACGACATGATGCTCTTCTACTTTCCCATGGCGCTCGCGGATTTGCGCATGATGGCGTCCTTCCCGGGCAAGGGGCTGAGCAAGGAGACCTTGGTGTACTACGAGGTGCTCGACTGGGCATATCCGCGGGCAAACTACCTGGACGTTCGTCTTATGGGCATTTTGGAGCCGTGGGACTTTGCCAAGGTTGGGCCGTTCGATCCCGCCATGCAGGAAGGCGACTTCCGCGTTGTCTCCGTCGATGCGTCTACCAAGGACCAGGTGGTCATTGATAAGTTGGCGCTCGACATTGCCGGCAACGATGCCGAGGCGGTGCTGGGGCTCAATAAAAAGAGTATCCGCACGTGGGCGCACAAGGCCCGCAAGCATAAGGACGGTCTGGTGATGGTGCCGGTCTACTTTGTCGATCGTCCGGCAACGGACAGCCGCGAAGGCGAGCAGGTGCGCATTGCCGTAAACGGCCAGACGGGCCGCGCGGCCGCGGTGGTGTTTAGCGATAAGCGCGAGACACATGTGGTGGCACCGCTCAATCCCAACGTGATGCTGTCGAGCGAAAGCACCGTGCACGCCACGCCCATCGAGGTCAAATACGTTAAATCGCCGTTTCTGTACCAGATCGTGCGCCGTGGAGGTGGCGAGCAGCCGCGTCAGGCGGCAGCGGTGGCCGAGGGCTCCTACCGAGAAGAGAAGTCCAAGCGCAAGGGTTTGTTTGGCGCGATATTTGGTAAGTAGGGGAGTGGTACGGGACAGTACGCAGTAGTGCGAGCTGTCCGTCGTAGTAGATCTAAATAAACGGTGGGACGGCTGCAAAAGAGCCGCCCCACCGGGTAAAATCAAGGTGTGCCGCGGAACCCGCTCCTCAGCGCTTAAACTTCGGAGACGCGGGCAACGCAGGAGCTAATGTCTAAAGGGCCGGCTGCAACCGACCCTTTTCTATGACTCCCTTCGCTACCCATCCCATGGTTTGGAGCAGTGTCGATCTAACGGGCAATCAAACCTCTAGCGCTCATTGAATTGAGCAAGCATCTGCCCGAAGGAGCTGAGCCCGGATGGCTCATAAATGAGTGAGCTGCCACCTTCGGTTCGGTAGACCCCGCAGGGGAGGTAACGCCCGTCGGGGAGGACGTATAGGTTTCCTTCCTCCCTCAGCCCCGCCGGGAGCATTGGGGTCTCGTTTTCGTCCATTTGGAACTCAGCGATATTCGCGATCTTCCTCTCCATGATGCCTCCTGGCTTGCTTCTGCTGCCGACGCGCCCTAAAACAAGCAGTTCTCAATCAGCTCTTTACCGCGCAGGGTGTCGACCCATTCCTGCGGGACGGCCTCGATACCGTATGCCGTGCCGGCGAGGGCACCTGCGACGGCTGCGGTGGTGTCGGTGTCGTCGCCCAGGTTGACGGCGGCAAGCACGCAGTCTTCGTAGCTGCTGGTGTTGACGAAGCACCAGGTGGCTGCCTTAAGTGTGTCGCGCACGAAACCGCCGGATCTGATTTCGTGCTCGGGCGCGCTTTTCAGCTGCAGCGCCCACGAGGGGAGTGCGCCGCTCAGCACGTCTCTCATCAGCTCAACAAATATGATGCATGACTCAGTTGACGTTCTGTGAGCGTGCGTTATCGCGGAGACCTCGCAGATCTCTTCGTCCGTCGCGTCGACAAACGCCAGGGGCGCGATGCGCATGAGCGAACCGTTGCCGTTGTCGCGCTCTCCGGAGCCTCCTTTGCCGGTACGCAAGGCGCGGGCGGTCGTGCCGCCGTAATCGAAAACACCGTCGATCGTATATTCGCCACGGGCAATCCAGTCTACGAACTTGTCGCGCATGTCCGCGGTGTCGATATGTCCGAGCTCCCTAATCGAGTCACAGGTAGCAAGCGTCATAGATGTGTCGTCGCTCCAGGTGCCGGCGGGTTGCCCATGCGTGCCGTAGCCGATCATGTCCATGCATTCGAACGTGCCGCGAGGCATAAACTCGTATGGAACGCCCAGCGCGTCGCCGACGGCAAGTCCGTAGATGCAGTCGCGCAGTGTTGTTTTCGGTCTGTCTGTCATGGAAAACTCCTCTTACACTTCGGATTGGAGATGCGCGGCAATCAGCGGCAATATGTCCAGCTCGATTCGCGACGCGGTGCGTAGCGAATCGAGAGAACTCAATGGTCAATATGTCAAAATGGTATGCATAGACGTCTCTTTACGCGGCAACAGGCATTTCTTTCGGACGTCCTGCCTTTGGGGTGCCGGCGAGTCGTGCCTCGATGGAAGCTTTGGACACCATGCGCTTGGTGCCATCCTTCCATGAATCCAACAGTCCTGCATTTATCAGTTGCGATACCCGTGCTGAGCTAACACCGAGCATACGAGCGGCATCCGCTGCGGTGACGGCGGGGATGTCGCCGAGTTCGCGACTGACGGCCACGGCGATAATCTTGCCACCGTGCTGCGGCTCGTGGCCAAAGTCCGGCGCAGGCAGGTCGACGCCGCCCATTAGGTGATCGTCGACCATACATGCGAGAAAATCGGCGGCGCTTTCGACAGCGTCGTTTAGGTCGGAGCCAAACGTTCCTTCTCCGCCCAGCGAGCCACATGGCACGGCATCGACCATGCCGTCCGAATCAAAGAACTCGGATTCCCATACGTAAACCATGCAAGACCTCCTCCGATGCCGGCGATTTGAGGAACATCCTAAGAGCTCACCAAGCGAATCAAACACCTTTATTGGCTCTAGTTTAAAGCCTCGTGCGGACACGATTTGGTGTTCTGCGCGCGACCGCGAAAAGGGTTTGCGGTGGTTAAAATGTGGCCATAGAGATGGTTTTATCGAACTCCATGGGGTGGCGCGCGTGGATAACAACACGTGCTGTTTCACGATAAGGGTGCCGGCGTTTTCAAAGGAATAAGCATCTATCCCAATCGTATCGAGGCGGTCGTGAAGAACAACTTCCTCGGTACCCATACCAAGATCGTCTACCTCAAGGACATTACGGGTGTCAACAGGGTCAAGGGTAAGCGCGTGCTCCTCCGTAATAGGTTGCTGACCGCCTGTTCCCACAGGCTGAGCAGTCATTCCCAGGCTCAGGAACTCGTGAACGTGCCGAACTCGGTGATGTAGCCGATAGCGACGTTCGGGCTAAAATTGCGGCTGTGCATTGGACGACGCAGCGGCTGAGCGCTCGACCTGTGAGTGCGCTGGACACGCTGCTCACTCATCTGCAAAAGCTAGGGGCGCAGAACGGTATTCTGCGCCCCCGATTGAGTCGATGTGTCCAAACGGTCGGCTTGCCTATTCGCTAGCGCCTTCGCTCATATGACCCAATCCGCTGTCAAGAGCCACAATGGCCCCGCCGACCGCTTGCAATCGGTCGGGGGGGCCTGCCGTTGAACCCGTCCCGGTCCGCCCCCGGCATGTCATCGACGCCTTCGGCTCAGTCTCATATCCGCGGATACCGTTCTGTCGGCCCGCACTCCATTCCTTCGG
>NZ_JBQHST010000036.1:0-23684 GCF_052066095.1 Collinsella sp. HCP28S3_B9 | reverse complement strand
ACGGTGAGCCCGGCGCCGCGAAGCGCCCTGGCCCTCTCCACCATTCTCCTACTGTATGCCATGCGGACTCCGTTCCGGACCTCAACGGTCCAACTTTTTGTCCGCAGTCCCACGCCCAGAGTGGGATGCGGTTTCCGCTTTGGACTCCTGCCGGAAAGCGCGTCCCAGTCTGAAGGTTCAAAATGGGATGCGCTTTCCGAATCAAAGGCCTTGCGGAAAGCGCGTCCCAGAATTGGCGTTCAAAACGGGGCGCACTTTCCAAAACATGGCCCTGAGGGAAGCTGTGTCCCATTCGGAGCTGAAATACCGGGACGCAGTTTCCCTTACAAACAGAAGAAGGCGCGCTGCCAGCGGTTGTTGCAGGCCGCGCGCCTTTTGCGTTGGGCCTCGTTGAGGTTCGAAGTCGTGGCTTGCGACCTTTAGGAGCGGGCGGCTCCGTCGACGGGGAGCACGGCGCCCGTGACGTAGGAGGACATGTCGCTCGCCAGGAAAACAAAGGCGTTGGCGACATCCTCGGGCTCGCCCATGCGACCCAGCGGAATGGTGGCGATGATGGGCTTGATGACCTCTTCGGGCAGGTTGGCGACCATATCGGTTTTGGTTACGCCGGGTGCGACGGCATTGACGCGAATGCCCATGGGGGCGAGCTCGCGCGAGAGCGACTGGACCATGCCGTTGACGGCAAACTTGGACGTGGGGTAACCGACGCCGGAGGGCTGACCGTACTTGGCGACCATCGAGCTCGTGGTGGTGATGGTGCCGCCGTGGCCGGCCTCGGTCATAATCTTGGCGGCCGCCTGGTGACCGTTAAAGACGGCGACGACGTTGAGGTCCATGACTTTGGCGAACTCCTCGGCCGTGTAGTCCAAAAGCGGCGAGCGCTGGGAGATGCCGGCGTTGTTGACGACCGTGTCCAAGCCGCCCATGACGGTTGCAGCCTGGGTAAAAGCCTCGGTTACGGCCTCGAGTGAGGTGAGGTCGCAGGAGCGGCCCCAGACCTTGGCGTCGGGATAGGCGGCAGCCAGCTTCTCAACGGCCGCGTCGGCAGTCTCCTGGCGCGAGCCAAAGACGGTGACTGCGGCACCCTCTTCGATAAAACGGCAGGCGATGGCATAGCCGATACCGCGCGTGCCTCCGGTGACGATCGCTTTCTTGCCCTCGAGCAACATAGTGTTTCCTCTCATCGCGGGCGGACATTCTCAGCACAGCGTAGCGGTAGCCGGAATCGACCGCGTTTGCATATCGGTGAACGGTGGCGCGCGTTACCGATGAGCGGCTCGCGCAAATGTGCTCTGCCGTTGTGCTTAGGGCAGGAGGCAAAAGGGCTCCCGTCCCACATCGGACGGGAGCCCTCAAAGCGCGTATTGCTGGGCGAGCGTTGGGTTAGTTGGCCATGACGCCTTCGGTCCAGGCCTCGACGTTCTCGATGCGCAGGACGTTGGCGACCTCGGCCACGCAGTCGACGCTGGCAAGCTCGGCGGCGGCAGCCTGGACGTCCTTCTCGAGCGCGCGGTGCGTCAGGAAGATGACCGAGCAGGTATCGCTGGCGCCCGACTTGCCATCCTCGACCTGGTTAATGAGCGAGATCGAGATGTTGTGCTTGGCAAAGATGTCGACCGTCTCGGACAGGGCGCCCACGCGGTCGGCGACCTTCAGGCGCACATAGTACTTGGTCTGGAGCTCGTCCATGGGCTTAAAGGCGAGGTTGTGGCCATAGGGCTCAATCTCGGGCAGCGGAGCCACGCCGCGGCTGATCTGCTCGGAGAGCGACAGGATATCGCCCACGACGGCGCTCGCGGTGGGGAAGGAGCCTGCGCCGGCACCGTAGAACATGGTCTCGCCCACGGCGTCGCCTACCACGTAGACAGCGTTCATGGCGCCGTTGACCTTGGCGAGCATGTGGTCGGCGGGGATCAGCGTGGGATGCACGCGGACGTCGACGCCGGCGTCGGTGTTGCGGGCGATGCCGAGCAGCTTAATGGTGTAGCCGAGCTCGCGGGCCTGGGCGATGTCCTCGGCGCCGATGGTACGGATACCCTGCTGGTACACATCATCGGTGGTCACGCGGGTGCCAAAGCCGATGGAGGCGAGGATCGCCGTCTTGCTGGCGGCGTCGAAGCCGTCGACGTCGGCGGACGGGTCGGCCTCGGCATAGCCCTTGGCCTGCGCGTCGGCAAGCACGTCGGCGTAATCGGCGCCCTCGGCGTCCATGCGCGACAGGATATAGTTGGTGGTACCGTTGAGAATGCCGGCGATGGTCAGGATCTTGTTACCCACCAGGTCGTGCTCGAGCGTGCTCACGATGGGGATGCCGCCGCCGCAGCTGGCCTCGCACTTAATCTGCACGCCGCACGCGCGCGCCTTCTCGGCGAGCGTCTCGACATGACGGCCCAACAGGGCCTTGTTGGCAGAGACGACGTGCTTGCCGTTCTCAAAGGCGGTGGTGAAGATCTCGGTCGCGGGATGCTCGCCGCCGATCAGCTCGACGACGATATCGACGGCGGGGTCGGTAACGACGTCATGCCAGTCACTCGTAAAGGCCTCGCGCTCAATACCGGCTGCCTCGGCCTGCTCCCAGGCAAGCGCGCAGGCGCGGGTCAGCTTAAGGTCGATGCCGTAGGCGGCCAGGTACTCATCGTGGTGGCTCTTGATCAGACGGGCCACGCCGCCGCCGACGGTTCCCAGACCGATCAGACCGACGTTCACGGTGCGCAGGGGTTCGCTCATAGATAGCTCCTTCGTGCATCTTATAGATTGATTGATCAAGTAATGTTGAGTGCATTCTAGCGTGAACCGAGAGCGCGTGCTCGCCAGGCAACAGGAGTCGCACAAAACGGCACCCCCGAAACGCTGCGGAAACATTGGAAACATGCTCGCTACAAACGGAACTCCGTAACAAACTGTCAACGTTTGCGCCATAAGGTTTGCCCCGTACCGCAAGACGGCCGCACCGCGGCCAGCGAAAAAGGGGGACACCATGTTCAACATCAACAGCACGCTCAGCCGTAGGAACTTTCTCGCCGGCGCCGCGGCGCTCGGCAGCGCTGCCGCGCTCGCTGGTTGCTCGTCGGGTGGCTCGGACGGCGGCTCCGCCGATGACGGTAAGACCTTCAAGATCGGTGTCATCGGCCCTCTGACCGGCGCCGCGGCAACCTATGGCGTTTCGGCCGAGAAAGGTGCCAAGCTCGCCGCCAAGGATTTCTCGACCAAGGATCTCAAACTCTCGCTTAAGTCCGAGGATGACGTCGCCGACGGCGAGAAGGCCATCAACGCCTTCAATACCTTGTGCGACTGGGGCATGCAGGCGCTCGTCGGCCCCGTCACGACTGGTGCCGCCGTCGCCGTCTCGGGCGAGATCGCCGACGATATGCTCATGGTCACGCCTTCGGCCTCGTCGCTCGACGTCACAAAGGATAAGACCACGGTCTTTCAGGTTTGCTTCACCGATCCCACCATGGGCGCCAGCGCCGCGAAGTTCCTGGCCGAGAAGTATGCAGACGCCAAGATCGCCCTGTTCTACAACTCCGGCGATACGTATAGCTCGGGCGTTGCCGACGCTTTTGCCGAGCAGGCCAAGGCGTCCAAGCTCGATATCGTCGATACCGAGACCTTTAAGGACGACTCTTCCACGAGCTTTACCAACCAGCTCACCAAGGCCAAGGAGGCCGGCGCCACGCTTATCTTTGCCCCGATCTATTACACGCCGGCGTCCGTCCTGCTCAAGAACGCCAAGGACATGGGCTACGAAATGACCCTCATGGGCACCGACGGCATGGACGGCCTGCTCTCCGTTGAGGGCTTCGACACCTCTCTTGCCGAGGGCGTGCTGCTCATGACCCCGTTCTCTGCCGACGATGAGAAGAACGCCGACTTCGTCAAGGCATATAAGGACGCCTACAACGAGACGCCCAACCAGTTTGCCGCCGATGCTTATGACTGCATCCACGCGATTGTCGAGGCAATCGATGAGGCGGACATCGACATTACGGTCGACGGCGCCGACATTGCCGGCGACCTTGCCAAGGCTATGCGCAAGATCAAGATTGAGGGCCTGACAGGCGAGCTCACGTGGAACGACGAGGGCCAAGTCGAGAAGCCCGCTACGGCCTATGTGATTCAGGACGGCAAGTACATCGCCGCCTAAGTGCATATAACGAGACCGGTGGGGCCATGTTATTCAGGGCAGGAAAGCTTGTAACAAAACGGAAACATTACTTTCACACAATAAAGTCGCTAAACTGTATAAACCGACAGAAATACGCATAATTATGGATAAATGGACAAGGCAAAAGAAAAGTTGAAATAATCGCCACTTTTCTCAACTAAAGCGTCTACTATTTTGCGAACGCCGAAGACGGCGGAGGATGGCCTGTCGGGTAACCGAAACCCGACGAGATTTGAGAGGAGAGCCGCATGTCGAGCCTCACCGGTAAGTCATTGAACCCTGTTATGAATCGCAGGAGCGTTATCGCGAGCGCAGCAGGTCTGGGGGCGATGTCCATTCTAGCTGGCTGCTCCTCCAACGGTGGCGACAGCGGTTCCGCTTCGAGCGACGCTTCGTTTAAGATCGGCACCATTGGCCCGCTGACCGGTGCCGCCGCGTCTTACGGCAAGTCCGTTACCCAGGGCGTCGAGCTTGGCTGCAAGGACTTCTCCACCAAGGAGCTGCCGCTTGCCAGCAAGGCCGAGGACGACCAGGCCGACGGCGAGAAGGCCGTCAACGCCTTTAATAACCTGCTCGACTGGGGCATGCAGGCCCTCGTCGGCCCGACCACCACGGGTGCGTCGGTTGCCGTTGCCGCAGAGTGCGGTAACGACCCCAAGACATTCATGATCACCCCGTCCGCGTCCTCCGAGGACGTCACCGACGGAAAGGATTGTGTCTTCCAGGTTTGCTTTACCGACCCCAACCAGGGCGTCAACGCTGCCAAGTTCCTGGCAGAGAAGTATGCGGACGAGAAGTTCGTGCTGTTCTATAACTCCGGCGACGCTTATTCTTCGGGCATTGCAGATTCCTTTAAGGCCCAGGCCGCTGAGTCTAAGCTCGAGATTGTTGACGAGGAGACCTTTAAGGACGACTCCGCTACGAGCTTTACCAACCAGCTGACCAAGGCCAAGCAGGCCGGCGCCACCATGATCTTTGCGCCGATCTACTACACGCCGGCGTCCGTCCTGCTCAAGAACGCCAAGGACATGGGCTACGACGTCAAGATGATGGGCTGCGACGGCATGGACGGTATCCTGGGCGTCGAGGGCTTCGACACCTCTCTTGCCGAGGGTCTGCTGCTCATGACCCCGTTCTCCGCCGACGACGAGAAGAACGCCGACTTCGTCAACGCTTACAAGGATAAGTACGGCGATACCCCCGACCAGTTTGCCGCCGATGCCTACGACGGCGTGCATGCGGTGGTCGAGGCCCTCAAGGAGGCCGGTCTTGGTGTCGACGCCGACCCGACCGAGGTCGCCGAGAAGCTGCCCAAGGCTATGCTCAAGATTACCGTTGACGGTCTGACCGGCAAGCTCTCCTGGAACGACAAGGGCCAGGTCCAGAAGGATCCTACGGCGTATGTCATCACCGACGGCAAGTACGTACTGGCCTAATAGGCCGCCTTACATAGAGCGGTTTTGATCCCAAGCAGGGGAGGTTTTCGCCTTCCCTGCTTGCTTGGTATCTGGGGACAACGTAACGTCCCTGTTTCATACATTAACTGGAAACCTATTCGAAAGGGGGATGTGGAACATGACGGTCTTTATCCAATACCTGGTCAACGGCCTGTCCATGGGCAGCGTCTACGCCATCATCGCGTTGGGCTACACCATGGTCTACGGTATCGCCAAGATGCTCAACTTCGCTCACGGCGATGTCATCATGGTCGGTGCCTATGTCTCGTTCTGCGCCACGTCGTATCTCGGCCTCCCGGGCTGGGCATCTGTAGTTCTCTCTTGTGTGGTCTGCACGGTTCTCGGTGTTCTCATTGAGGGTCTGGCCTATAGGCCGCTGCGCCAAGCAGGCCCGCTGGCCGTTCTGATCACGGCCATCGGTGTGTCCTACTTCCTGCAGAATGCCGCGCAGCTTCTGTGGGGCGCCACACCCAAGAACTTCACTTCGCTCGTCACCTTCCCGGTGCCGGAGTTCTTGGCCAAGTTCAACGTAAGTGCCGTCTCGCTCGTCACCATCGTCGCCTGCCTGGTTATCATGGCCGGTCTGATGATCTTTACAGGTAAGACCAAGATGGGCAAGGCCATGCGCGCCGTGTCCGAGGACAAGGCCGCCGCTCAGCTCATGGGCATCAACGTCAACCGCACCATCTCGATGACGTTCGCCATCGGCTCCGCCCTTGCCGCCATCGCCGGTGTGCTCCTGTGCTCCTACTCGCCGGTTCTGCAGCCTACCACGGGCGCCATGCCTGGCATCAAGGCCTTCGACGCTGCCGTTTTCGGCGGCATCGGCTCCATCCCCGGTGCCTTTGTCGGCGGCATTCTCATCGGCATCATCGAGGCGATGGCGCAGGCTTACATTTCCACGAGCCTTGCCAACTCCATCGTCTTTGGCGTTTTGATCATCGTCCTGCTCGTCAAGCCTGCCGGCCTCTTGGGCAAGTACGTACCCGAGAAGGTGTAGGTGAGCGTTATGAAGTTTCTTACAGACAAGCAGACGCGTCACGACTTTGTCACGTACGCCATGTGCGTTGTGGCGTTCGCCATCGTGTTCTTTATGCAGTCTAACCACATGATTCCGCGCATGATTGTCGGTCAGCTGGTTCCCATCACGGCCTATATCGTCATGGCCATCTCGCTCAACCTCGTCGTCGGCATCGCGGGCGACTTGTCGCTGGGCCACGCGGGTTTTATGAGCGTCGGCGCCTATACGGGAATCGTCACCGCCGTCGCGCTGGAGAGCGCCATTCCGTCTGACCCGGTGCGTCTGATCATCAGCATTGTGGTCGGCGCTATCGCCGCTGCCATTCTGGGCTTCCTGATCGGTATTCCGGTTCTTCGCCTGAGCGGTGACTACCTGGCCATCGTAACCTTGGCCTTTGGCGAGATTATCAAAGAGATCGTTACCTGCCTCATTGTGGGCGTCGATTCCCGCGGCCTGCACGTGATCTTTAACATCACGGGCAATTCCACGATCGACGACCTACACCTGCTCGAAGACGGCACCGCTATCATCAAGGGTGCCCAGGGCGCATCTGGTGTTTCGACCTACTCGACGTTCCTTGCTGGCGCCATCCTGGTTATGCTTGCGCTCGTGATTGTGCTCAACTTGGTCCGCAGCCGCACCGGTCGTGCCATCATGGCCGTGCGCGATAACAAGATCGCTGCCGAGTCCGTGGGTATCTCCGTCACCCAGTACCGCATGATCGCCTTCGTGGTCTCCGCCGCTCTCGCCGGTGCCGCCGGAGCCCTCTTCGGCGGTAACTTCTCGCAGCTCTCCGCCACTAAGTTCGACTTCAACACGTCGATTCTCATTCTGGTGTTCGTGGTCCTGGGCGGTCTGGGCAACATGCGCGGTTCCGTCATCGCGGCGGCGCTGCTCACGGTGCTCCCCGAGCTGCTCCGTCAGTTCTCGGACTACCGCATGCTCATCTACGCCATCGTGTTGATTCTGGTCATGGTCTTTACTAACAACCCGCAGCTCAAGGCGTTCTTCGCGCGCATTAAGGACCGCTTTGCTTCCAAGAAGGAGGTGGCAACCGATGCCCAGTAATTTTGAGTTCAACAAGGGCAAGATGGTCCCGTATCCTTCTGGCGCCATCGTTCCCGACCGCGACCTGGGCGAGCGCCCGGCGCTCGAGTGCATCCACCTGGGCATTGAGTTCGGCGGCCTCAAGGCGGTCGACGACTTTAGCCTGACCATCGGTAAGACCGAGATCGCCGGTCTCATCGGCCCCAACGGCGCCGGCAAGACCACGGTCTTCAACCTGCTCACCAAGGTGTACCAGCCCACGCACGGCACCATCCTGCTCGACGGTGAGGACACCTCGGGCAAGTCCGTCTACCAGGTCAACCGCATGGGTATCGCTCGTACCTTCCAAAACATCCGCCTGTTCAACACCATGACGGTGGAGGACAACGTAAAGGTCGGCCTGCACAACCAGGAGCGCTACTCCGGCTTTGAGGGCGTGCTGCGCCTGCCGACGTATTGGAAGCACGAGAAGGCCGCCCATGAGCGCGCCATGGAGCTGCTGTCCATCTTTGATATGGAACATCTGGCAAACGAGCAGGCCGGCTCGCTGCCTTACGGCGCTCAGCGTCGTTTGGAGATCGTCCGCGCGCTTGCCACCAATCCCAAGCTACTACTGCTCGACGAGCCTGCCGCCGGCATGAACCCGTCCGAGACTGCGGAGCTCATGGCGAACATCGTCAAGATTCGCGACACCTTTGGCATTGCCATCATGCTCATCGAGCACGACATGTCGCTCGTCATGAATATTTGCGAGGGTATCTGCGTGCTTAACTTTGGCAAGGTCATCGCCAAGGGCACGGCCGAGGAAATCCAGAACAACGAAGCCGTTATTGAGGCTTATCTGGGCAAGCAGGATAAGGGGGAGAACTAAATGGCAGAGCCGATGCTTTCCGTCTACAACATCAACGTCTGGTACGGCGCCATCCACGCCATTAAGGACATCTCCTTTAACGTTAACGAGGGCGAGATCGTGGCCCTGATTGGCGCTAACGGCGCCGGCAAGTCCACGACGCTCAAGACCGTCTCGGGCCTTCTGCGCTCCAAGACCGGCTCCATCAAGTTTATGGGCGAGGACATTATCCATACGCCCGCCGACAAGCTGGTTGGCAAGGGCCTGTCTCAGGTACCCGAGGGGCGTCGTGCCTTTTTGCAGATGACGGTCGAGGAGAACCTGGAGATGGGTGCCTATACACAGCCCAAGTCCACGGTTGCCCCGGGCCTCGAACGTGTTTACGAGCAGTTCCCGCGCCTGAAGGAACGCCGTCGCCAGGTGGCCGGCACCCTTTCGGGCGGCGAGCAGCAGATGCTCGTTATGGGTCGTGCCCTTATGAGTAACCCCAAGCTGCTCATGCTCGACGAACCCTCCATGGGTCTGGCGCCGATCCTGATCGAGCAGATCTTCCAGATTGTCGAGGATTTGCACAAGGCCGGCACCACGGTGCTCCTGGTCGAGCAGAATGCGCAGATGGCGCTTTCCATCGCCACACGCGGCTACGTGCTCGAGACCGGCAAGATCACCATGACCGGCACCGGCCAAGAGCTGCTGCACGACGACAACGTCCGCAAAGCTTATCTTGGTGGTTAATCCATCCAGTAATAGGGGCGCTGACCAACTCGGTCAGCGCCCCTTTTGAAATGATCCGTTGGCTTGGTATTTAAAGTGCGACAATGCCGTGTGGAAATAGAAGTGTCATCTGGGGGTCTATCTATGCTGTACGAGTTTTGTGCCGAGAACTTTGAGCGGGTGCCGGCGGCCATTGCGGCCGGTGCGGGACGCATTGAGCTGTGCGACAACCTTGCGGTTGGAGGCACCACGCCCTCGGCCGGCGTGATCAGCGCTACGACCAGCTATGCTCGCGAGCACGATGCACGGGTGATGTGCATGATCCGTCCGCGTGGCGGCGACTTTCACTACAACCAGGACGAGCTGCGCATGATGGAGATGGACTTGGGCCTTGCCGTAAGTGCCGGCGTCGATGGCTTGGTCTTTGGCTGCTGCAAGCCTTGTGCCGGCGGATGGGCGCTCGATGAACTTGCGTTGGGCGCCCTTGTGATGGCTGCGGGCTGCGCGACCGAGGAGTGCAAGCGCGAGCCCATCGACATCACCTTTCACATGGCGTTTGACCAGCTCTCGCCCGAGGCTCAGCTCGACGCGATTGACACGCTCGCCGACTGCGGCATAACGCGCATCCTGACGCATGGCGGTGCCGCCGGCACGCCGATTGAGGACAACCTGGAGCATCTGTCGCACCTTATCGACTACGCGAACGATCGCCTGACCATCCTTCCCGGCGGCGGCATTTCCACGGCCAACCGCGATACCGTGGCTGCGGCACTGGGCGTCTCCGAGCTCCATGGCACCAAGATCGTGCCGCTGGAGGTATAACCCGTGCCCCTGGTATTTGACGTTCAGCAGGCGAGCGGGAAGCCCGACGACAACCGGCGCCCTGGCACCGCGTGCCCCTTTTGCGATACCGAGGAACTCGCCAATATCATCCGGCGCGACGGTGACTGTATCTGGCTCGAGAATAAGTTCAAGACCCTGCGCGCCACCCGTCAAACCGTGCTGATCGAGTCGGCCGACCACGACGCAGACCTGGTGACCTATGCGCCGGACGAGCTGCATCATGTGATGCGGTTTGCCCTGGGTTGCTGGCAGCAGATGATCGATTCACGGCAGTATCGAAGCGTGCTCATGTACAAGAACAAGGGTCCGCTCTCGGGCGGTAGTCTCGTTCATCCGCACATGCAGATTGTGGGTTTGGAGCAGGAAGATGGCTATGCTTCGCTGACTTCCGCCAATTTCGAAGGCATCAATGTCTGGCAACAGGGGAGAATTGCGGTCAACATCTCAACCGAACCGATTATGGGGTTCTTTGAGGTCAACGTTTCAGCTCCGCGGGGAATCGCCGCCAGCGATGACACGCGGGACCAAGCCGAGGCGGATCTCTTCGCCGATGCGATCCAGGTAGCTCTGCGTTATATCCTAAACGAGCACCACGGTGGCCGTGCAGAGTCGTACAACTTGTTCTTCTATCACCTGGGCGGTCGGACCATTGCCAAGGCGCTGCCGCGTTGGGTGGTTTCGCCCTACTTTGTCGGCTATCGTTTGGCCCAGGTCAATGCCGAGACGACGCTCGATATCGATGCTGAGCGTCTGCGCGCGCATCTGGAAACGCTCGTATAGCAAGACTAACACCCGCGTAATGCGGACAGCCTAGCGTGCCATGGCGTCGCGGCCGGCCTCGACGCGCTTGCGCTGGGCAGCGCGCTCCTCGCCGGTTAGACGCTCAAAGAGATGCCCGATAAGCGAGGCAAGTACCTGCTGAAACAGCGTTCCGCACATGACGGGAAATACGACTTCGCCCGGAAAGTATTGCGTGGCGATGACGGCGCCCGAAGAGATGTTGCGCATGCCGCAGGTAAAGCACATGGTAGTCGTTTCGCTATACGGCAGATGCAGTGCGCGGGCGACCAGAATACCGACGACAAAGCCGCTGATGGCGAAGATCAAAATAAAGAGGGCGACTTCCAAGCGCACCGCGTTCATGTGCAGCACGTACTCGCTCATGGCGGTGGAGTTCGACGCGATAACACCCATCATCATGAACTTGCAGGCGGGCGAGAGCGCGGGGGAGAGCTTCTCGTGTCCCCATCCGCGCGTGAGTTCGTTAATCACGATGCCGAGCAGGGCGGGGATAGCGATCATGAAGGCCATGTTCTTCATCATGCCCGGCACGTCGATCGAGACGGTGGCGCCCAGCAAGAGCTTAAGCGTGAGCGGAATCGTAACGGGAGAGATAACCGAGGACGTCAGGATGATGGTGAGCGCGAGCGGGCCGTTGCCGCCGAACATGCTAATCCACATAAAGGCAGTGACTGCCACAGGTACGCTGTACTCGAGCACGATACCGCAGACTAGGTTGGGGTTGGAGCCAAAGAACAGCGACCCCATGGCATAGGCTGTTATGGGAATAAGCACCGCCGAGACCAGCAGCGCCAAAATCAGGTGCAGCGGACGGCGGAATACTTCGGCTACCTGATGGAAGGTGTTGCTGAGGGCACCTTGGAACGTCATAAAGGCAAACAGGGTGGGGACGATGGGCTTGAGTACGCCGATCTGCTGGGGAAAGAGCACGCCGAGCGTCACGCAAATCGGAACGATGATCTGCATATGCCCCGCGAGGAACTTACCCAGTCCAACCCATTGCTTCATATGCGCTTGTGACTCCCTTTGCTCGTGAATCCGTTTTGAATGGATATGCTAGACGCTCGCATGCGTCCGTGTGGCTGAAACGCCCGATTATTTCGAGGCTATTACCGCCCTCGTTTATCGAAACCACGGCGTGCTGGACGTTGTGCGTCCGCGCCGCACGGTATAATAAATCCGTTCAACAGATCTGCCTGCCGAAGCGGGCATACACAGAGGACTCATCGCTATGAACCGTGAGAGGTATCGCGGCGACCTGCCCCTATCGGGGGTGGGCGCCTATGTCATCGCTTAAGACAACGCATCGCTGGGCGGTCGCTCAGCAAAACCCCGAGCTCGAAAAGGAGCTTTCGGCTGGCCTGGGCATACCCGGGCTGGTGGCGCGCATTATGGTTGCGCACGGCATTACATCCATCGAGGAAGGCCAGCTTTTTTTGACGCCTTCGCTCGATCGCGACTGGGCGGACCCGCTCGTTATTCCGGGCATGGCGGTCGTCGTCGACCGCGTTGAGCGTGCTATTCGCAGCCACGAGCGCATCGCCGTCTTTGGTGATTTTGACGTCGACGGCATTACGTCGACTTGTCTGTTGACCGAGGCGCTGCGTTCGTTTGGCGCCAACGTCACGCCGTTTATTCCGCATCGCTTTGACGAGGGCTACGGCCTGTCGCGTGCGGCACTCGACCGCGTTAACGAGCTCGCTCGCCCCCAGCTGATCGTGACCGTCGATAACGGCATTGCCGCCAAGGAAGAGGCCTCCTATCTGGAGAGCCTGGGGATCGATTTGGTGGTCACGGACCATCACGAGCCGTCCGACCAGGTGCCGCAGGGCGTGCCCCTGACCGACCCCAAGCTCGAGGACAAGGGTCCCTCGCGCGAGCTTGCCGGTGCCGGCGTGGCACTCAAGCTGGTGCAGGTCCTGGGCGAGCGTTTGGGCAAGCCGTCGTATTGGCGTTCGCTGATAGAGGTCGCGGCGCTGGGCACCGTGTCCGACATGATGCCGCTTACGCCCGAGAATCGCGCACTGGTCGCCGAGGGCATCCAGCAGATGCGCGTGACGGCCCGTCCCGGCTATATCGCGCTTGCCGCACTTGCCAAGGCCGACCTTTCTACCATTACGGCCGACGGCCTGTCGTTTTCGCTCATCCCCCGTCTGAATGCTGCCGGCCGCATGGCCGATCCCAAGCTGGCGCTCGACCTGCTGCTTGCCCGCGACCCCATCGAAGCGAGCGCGCTCGCCGCCGAGCTCGAGGAAATCAATCGCCAACGCCGCGAGATCGAGGCCGAGCTTACGCGCGATGCCATGGCGAAGGTCGAGGAGACTTATGACGGCGGGCGCGCAATCGTCGTGGGCGGCGAGGGCTGGCACGAGGGCGTCAAGGGCATCGTGGCGAGCCGCTTGACCAATCGCTATCACGTGCCGGCGCTGCTCTTCTCGATCGAGGATGGCGTTGCGCGCGGATCGGGCCGCTCGGTGGGCAAGATCAACTTGTTCGACGCCGTCGAGCGTTGCTCCGACCTGCTGATTCGTCGCGGCGGGCATGCCGGTGCGGTGGGTGTGACCATCGAGGCATCTAAGCTCGATGAGTTCCGCCGTCGCCTTTCGGCCGTGCTATCGGAGCTTCCCGCCGAGGACTTTGAGGACACTGACGAGATTGCCGCCACCGTTGATCTCTCCGAGCTAAATATCGAGACCATCGAGCAAATTTCCCGTCTTGAGCCGTTTGGCCAGGGCAATAAGGTGCCGCTTCTGGCCGCCGAGGGCGTGACGATGTGCGATCGCGCCGTGGTGGGCAAAACCGGCGAGCACATGCGCTTTGTGGCGACCGATGGTGCCGCGAGTGTGCCGGCCATCATGTTCCGCGTGCCGCAGATCGATAGGCTCATCAATTGCGACAGCGCCGTCGACTTGGTGTTCGAGGCCGTGGCCGAACATTGGCAGGGACGTGTGAAGCCCAAGCTCATGATCAAAGATGTCTTGGTGCGCGATACCGCGGCGCCCAATATCGACGATCCGGCATGTGAGCTTCGCCGCGGCGTGCAACCGGCGGATTCTGGCCTGCGCCTGGAGTCGCGTAAACGCGAGACGCTCGCCCAGCTTTCTTATACCGAGCTCACGCGCTCGCTTATCCATAGCTTTATCGGCTCGAACCAGCCGCATCGCGCGCAGGTCGAGGCACTCGATGCACTTGCCGACCATCAGAGCGTTTTGGCCGTTATGGGGACGGGGCGTGGCAAGTCTCTGATTTTCCATGTGCATGCCGCGCGCGAGGCGGTTCTTCGCGGGCGTGCGAGCATTTTTGTCTATCCTCTGCGTTCGCTCGTTGCCGATCAGGCCTATCACCTTTCCTCGACGATGGCCGCGCTCGGCATTGGTGTCGGCGTGCTGACTGGCGAGACCGTGGAGGCCGTACGCGATGACGTGTTCGCCGGCCTTGCTTCGGGTCGCACCGGTATCGTTCTCACGACGCCCGAGTTCTTGTCTATCCACCGCGATCGATTTGCGCGTTCTGGACGTATTGGCTTCGTTGTTATCGATGAGGCGCACCATGCCGGTCTTGCTAAGGGTGGTGACCGGAGTGCATACCTCGATATGCCCGATATTCTTAAAGCCCTGGGCGACCCTGTTGTCATGGCGGCAACGGCTACCGCGACGGCTCCAGTTGTGGCAGAGCTTGCTCGCGTATTGCCGATTACCAGCACGGTGGTCGACGAGACCGTTCGCGAGAACCTACAACTCGAGGACGATCGTGACCTTGTGAGCCGTGAAAATCGCCTGGTTTCGATCGTTGCGACGGGGGAGAAGACCGTCATCTACGTGAACTCGCGCGACCAGTCCGTGGCGCTTGCCAAGACGTTGCGCAAACGTGTGCCCGACTGCGCGACCCATATCGCGTTCTATAACGCCGGGCTTGCGCGTTCCGATCGCCGACGCGTCGAGGAGGCGTTTCGAGATGGCAGCCTGAGCTGCATCGTTTCAACCTCGGCCTTCGGTGAGGGCGTCAACCTGCCCGATATCCGCCATGTCGTGCTCTACCACATGCCGTTTGGCGCGATTGAGTTTAACCAGATGAGTGGCCGTGCCGGCCGCGATGGGCAGCCTGCCGTGATTCACCTGCTCTATTCGTCTCGTGACGCTCGTATTAATGAGCGCCTGCTCGATTGTTACGCGCCCGAGCGCGATGAGCTTGTCACGCTCTATCGGGCGCTGCAGACCATGTGGCGCTCCAATCGTGGCAAGACGGGGGACGATTCATTCTGCGCAAGCGATATCGACATTGCGCAGATGTGCCTTGCAATCGACGCGCGCACGCCGGTCGATGAGCGTTCGGTGGCAAGTGGCTTGGGAATCTTCGAAGAGCTCGGTTTCTGTCACGTTTCGGGATTTGACGATACCCGTCGCATCGCGATGACCGAAAACCCCGGGCGCGTGCAGTTGAGCAGGTCGATCCGCTATTTGGAGGGCTTGCGCTCGCGCATGGAGTTCTCGGCTTTCCGGAGTTGGGCACTCGATTCGTGCGCTTCTGATATGCTTACCAAAATTAACCGCCCGATCGTACCGCGGGCCTAGGGAAGGGGACCTCGATGGATGCCGCAGCCCGTACCGCCCATGATTCCGCCCTCCAGCCCTTTTCGGAGATGGAGCACTATACGCATGCCGATGATCTGCCGCCCGAGATTATGGCGGACAGCTACGACAAGCTGGAGCGCCTGTGCCTTAAATATATGAGTGAGGATGACTTCTCCAAGGTGGAGCAGGCCTACTGCTTTGCTGCCGAGAAGCACTGCAACCAAAAGCGGCGCTCGGGTGAGATGTACATTAACCATCCCGTCGAGGTGGCTATCATTTTGGCCGACCTTAAGATGGACTGCGATGTGGTGTGCGCTGCATTACTGCACGATACCGTCGAGGATACCGATACCTCGCTTGCCGATGTTTCGGGTCTGTTTGGCGAAACCGTGGCAGAGCTCGTCGACGGCGTGACCAAGCTCACCAACATCGAAGTCGACAACATGGACGAAAAGCAGGCGCTTACGCTGCGCAAGATGTTCCTCGCCATGTCCAAGGACATTCGCGTCATCATCGTCAAACTCGCCGACCGCCTGCATAATATGCGCACGCTTGCGGCCCTTCGCGAGGACCGCCGCCTGTTTAAGGCGCGCGAGACCATGGATGTGTACGCGCCCCTGGCCGACCGCCTGGGCATGAGCTCTATCAAGTGGGAACTCGAGGATCTGTCCTTCTTCTACCTTGAACCCGACGCTTACCAGCGCATCGCCCGCATGGTGGCAGAGTCACGCGAGGTTCGCGAACGCTTTCTGGCCGAGACTATCAAGACGCTTACCGATGAGCTCGACCGCATTGGCCTTGAGGGTTTTCAGATCAACGGTCGTTCCAAGCACTATTGGTCCATCTATCAAAAGATGAAGCGCAAGGGCAAGGAGTTCTCCGAGATTTATGATCTGGTGGCGCTGCGCGTCATCACCCATTCGGTGCGCGATTGCTATTCCACGCTTGGTGCCGTGCATACTTTGTGGCATCCCATGCCCGGTCGTTTTAAAGACTATATCGCCATGCCCAAGGTCAATAACTACCAATCGCTCCATACGACGGTTATCGGCCCCACGGCCCGTCCGCTCGAGATTCAGATTCGAACCTACGAGATGCACGAGCAGGCCGAGTACGGCATCGCCGCCCACTGGCTATATAAAAAATCGGGCGGATCGTCTGCCTCCAAGACCAACGACGCACAGCGTCTGGACGATCAGATTAACTGGCTCAAGCACTCGCTCGATTGGGCAGCCTCTGACGAGATCACCGATGCCAAAGAATATCTGCACTCACTGAAGGTCGACCTGTTTGACCAGGAGATTTTTGTCTTTACGCCCAAGGGTGAGGTCATGGCGCTTCGTGCGGGCTCTACACCGCTCGACTTTGCCTACGCTGTTCATACCGAGGTCGGCAACCACTGCGTCGGCGCCAAAATCAACGGTGCGGTGGCTCCGCTCACGCACGAAATCAAGACGGGTGACCGTGTCGAGATCCTGACTAACAAGAGCTCCAAGCCGTCGCGCGATTGGCTCAAGATCGTCAAGACGCCTTCGGCCAAGTCAAAGATTCGCCGTTACTTCGCCGCTGCGACCAAAGACGATGACGCTGCTGCCGGTCGCGATATGCTGGCCAAGGACCTGCGCAAGCGCGGGTACGGCATCTCTACGCCGCGATCCACGCGTGCGCTCAATGCCGTGGCGGAGCAGTTTAACTTCAAGCAACTCGAGGACCTGTTCGCAGCCGTTGGTGCGGGCAAGGTCGCCCCGCGCGCTGTGGGCAATAAGGTCGAGCAAATCTTGGATCCCAAGCCCGAGGAGCAGCTCACCAAGGCCGAAGCCATCGCTGAGGTCGTCAAGCAGCCTGCCCGCGGTTCCAACCGCAAACCGCAAAAGCGTGGCAAGAGCGCAAGCAACGGCATTATCGTCAAGGGCGAGAGCAACAGCGGCCTGCTGGTTCGTCTGGCGCATTGCTGCAATCCGGTGACGGGCGACGACATCGTGGGCTTTATCACGCGCGGTCGAGGCGTCTCGGTGCATCGTGCCAACTGCCCCAACGTCAAGGGTCTCATGGAACACCCCGAGCGCATGATTGACGTGGAGTGGGATGGTGCTGCTGATACGCTTTTCCAGGTCGAGATCGTGGTCGAGTGCTTGGATCGTATGGGCTTGCTCAAGGATGTCACCATCGCCATTGGCGATGCAGGCGGAAATATCCTTTCCGCCGCTACCTCGACCAACCGCGAGGGCATTGCGACCCTGCGCTTTATGGTCGAGATTTCGGACGCGAGCGGTCTGGATCCGCTGCTGGCATCCATCAGCAGTGTCGACTCGGTCTATGACGCACGCCGTCTGATGCCTGGCGAGGGTGGGGCTCAGCTTAAGCGTCGCGTATAGGCGTGACGAACGCACAACGGTAATGATATTGGCTACGTTCGAGGCATCGTTTGATGCCTCGACGCTTGTAGAAGGAGGACGTGCTCATGGTCACTGCAGCTTTGGACTTAACCCCTCGGGGTACGGCTTCGATTGAGGCGCTTGTAAACGGCCCCATTCAGACCAACAGTTACGCCGTAATCTCGAGCGGCGAATGCCTGATTATCGATCCGGCCTGGGAAGGTGAGCGTCTTGTGGAACATATCTATGCCAAGCATCCTGACGCGCACGTGCTAGGCGCTGTCTGCACCCATGGCCATGCCGATCACGTAGGTGGCGTTGCCGGAGCGCGAGCCGCCGTCGGTAAGGGTTTCCTATATGAGTTAGGTGCTAAGGACGTGTTGGTATCTCGTGAGAATATCGAGGAGCAGCGAGCGATGTGGGGCATCGATACGCCCGATCCGGGCGAGCCGACGCGATTGCTTGCTGAGGGCGATACGATTGAATTGGGTGATATCTGCCTGCAGGTGATCGAGACGCCCGGTCACACACCGGGTGGCATTGTCTTGTTCGCCGCCACCGAGCAGGGAAGCATCGCCTTTGTTGGCGACACCCTGTTCCCGGGCAGCCACGGCCGCACCGATCTCGCCGGTGGAGACGAGGCGGCGATTCTGCGCTCGCTCTCCAAGCTCGCCCAGCTGCTTTCAGCCGATACCGTTTGTTTAACGGGGCATGGTGATTCGACCACTATGGCGCGCGAGCTCATGCAGAACCCTTTCATGCAGATGTAGCTTTGTAGTCAGCTGCTTAAGCACGAGAAGCGTCCAAACGTCAAGATATTTTCCCCAACGGGCCGATTCCGTAGGGCAAACGGTCAAAAAAAGTCTGTTTGGACGATATTCGTGAACAAACGAACGTTTACGCTCGGGTACGCCGTGGTAAAATCTCATGCGTTATCGGAGCAACCTTACAGGAGGTTTCTTTTATGCTCGTCAACGCAGCAGACATGCTCAAGAAGGCCGAGGCCGGCAAGTATGCTCTCGGTGCCTTCAACACCAACAACCTCGAGTGGACCCTGGCTATTCTCCAGGCCGCCGAGGAGGCCAAGTCTCCGCTGATCCTTCAGTGCACCGCTGGTGCCGCTAAGTGGATGGGCGGTTTCAAGGTCTGCGCCGACATGGTCAAGGCTGCCGTCGAGGCCACGGGCGTTACCGTTCCCGTCGCCCTTCACCTCGATCACGGTTCTTACGAGGACTGCTTCAAGTGCATCGAGGCCGGCTTCACGTCCATCATGTATGACGGCTCTCATGAGGAGACCTTCCAGCTTAACCTCGACCGCACCAAGGAGCTCGTTGAGCTTGCCCACTCCAAGGGCATGTCCATCGAGGCCGAGGTCGGCGGCATCGGCGGCACCGAGGACGGCGTGACCTCCAACGGCGAGCTCGCTGACCCCGCTGAGTGCAAGCAGATTGCTGACCTGGGCGTCGACTTCCTCGCCTGCGGCATCGGCAACATCCACGGCGTGTATCCCGCCGACTGGGCCGGTCTTTCCTTCGAGCGTCTGAGCGAGATCAAGGCTCAGACCGGCGACCTGCCCCTCGTTCTGCACGGTGGTACCGGCATTCCCGAGGATCAGATCAAGAAGGCCATCTCCCTGGGCATCTCCAAGATCAACGTCAACACCGACCTGCAGCTTGTCTTCGCTGCCGCCACGCGTGAGTACGTTGAGGCCGGCAAGGATCAGCAGGGCAAGGGCTATGACCCCCGCAAGCTCCTGAAGCCTGGTCGCGAGGCCATCGTTGCCCGCACTAAGGAGCTCATGGAGGAGTTTGGCTCCGTCAACAAGGCGTAAGTAGCGGTTTAACTTTCCCGTCGGAGGCCCTGTTCACCCTACGCTTTTCCCTTGCGCTCACCTGGCTTTGCCAGAAGTCGCGCAATGGGAAAAGCTCCGGGTGAACGGGGCCTCCTTCGTTAACTCGCTACAGGGTTACTGGGCTGAATTAAGATGGCTACTGGCTTTGCCGGAAGTCGCGCCAAGGAAACAGTTCCGGGGGATGGGGCTTCCTTTGTTTAACGCCGCAGGGTTACGAGGCTGAATTATTTATTTGACTACCGTTCAGCGGTGTTGATGGCTCCCTTGTTGGGGCTTTCTTTTTATGTCGGTACAATGGTCTCGGGTTGTCGTTCTGCGTGGGAGTGGTTATGGCTGTCGTTAATGTTTTGCCTGCCGATGGAAAGGTTGTTGCCGAGGGCCCCGTTGGTTGCTCTGTTGATGTTTGTTGCGATGATTTTCGTCATCTCGACATTGGATTGCCACCTGAGATCCTTCGTCTCAAGGACGCCGGGTACCTGGCGCAGGCTGTTGCGGCTTGCGACCGTCTTTTGGAGCAGAGCCCTGATCCCTCGTTGGCCGCTTGCGTTCGTGCCGAGCGGTATCGCATGATCGAGACGTCGTTTCATTTTTCGGTGTCGCGCGATCAGGCTATTGCGATGATCCGCGAGGAGTGGCCGGAGTTTACCGAGGATCAGTTTGACGACCTAATCGATCGCAAGCGCATCGACTGGCGCTTTATCGATGGTGAACTGTTCGTTCTCGACAACTTCCTTGATTCTTTGCGTGTGTATCCCAAGGAGGTTCCGGGCCTGCGTCCCGATTCTACGGATGGAACTGCGCTGCGCAACCAGATGCTTAAGAAGATGGAATCACAGGGCGGGTTGTCTCGTGCCATTACGCTTAAAGCGTCCGTGTCTGTTCCCGGTGCTCTGGAGGGGGAGACCGTTCGCGCGTGGCTTCCCGTTGCCGCAGCCTGCCGCCAGCAGTCTCATATCGAGATTCTCGATATGACGCCGGAGGGGGTCCTTGCTCCCGCGAACGCTTTGGCGCGTACCGCCTCGTGGATTTCCTCGGCTGATCGATCGTTCTCAGTGACCTATCGTTATCTGATTAATGCCGCTTATTGCGATATCTACGGGGGAGCACTTCCGGCGCATCCGTGTATGGACGCGCCGCTGCCCAAGGATATTTCCGAGGACCGACCGCATATTGCGTTCACGCCGTATCTGCAGCAGCTGACCGAACATGTTGTCGATGGTCTCGAGGATCAGCTCGACCGCGCTCGGGCTATCTATGATTATTTGACGCATCATATCGACTATCGATACCAGCCACCGTATCTGCTTCTGGGCTCTATCGCCGATGACTGCGCGCATTCGCTTCGCGGTGATTGCGGTGTTATGGCACTCACGTTTATCACTATGTGCCGCATCGCCGGCGTGCCCGCACGTTGGCAGAGCGGCCTGTACGTTGCGCCCGACTCGGTGGGCTCGCATGACTGGGCGGAGTTCTATACACCGCAGACGGGTTGGCTTAACGCCGATGTCTCGTTTGGCTCCTCGGCACGCAGGATGGGGGAGGAATGGCGCCGCCGCCACTACTTTGGCAACCTCGATCCATGGCGCATGGTGGCAAACTGTCGGTTCCAGGCAGAGTTTGAACCCGTCTTTGACGGTATGCGTGAGGACCCCTACGATAACCAGATGGGCGAGGCCTCGGTCGACGGTCGCGGATGCCGCCAGCGTGAGATGCTCCGCACGGTCGAACTCATCGAAATGCTCGAAGTTCCATTTTCGGACTAATCTACGGAAAGCTGTGATAAACTAACTCACGCAATACGTGCCCGAGTGGCGGAATTGGCAGACGCAGTGGACTCAAAATCCACCGTTGGCAACAACGTGCGAGTTCGAGTCTCGCCTCGGGCACCATACATGCAAAAGAGCGTTCAAGGGGGTTAAGGCCCCCTTTTTCGTGCCGAACTCGCGTGAGCGCGCGGAGCGTTAAGCAAACAGGCCTGTGGCCTGTTTGTAGCGGAGCGTGGCGAGGGCGCCATGCGCCCGAAGCCCGGGGCTTCGCGAAGCGAAGGCCCCTCGAGTCTCGCCTCGGGCACCATACATGCAAAAGAGCGTTCAAGGGGGTTAAGGCCCCCTTTTTCGTGTACGTAATGTGATAACGAGCGGTACGTGTTATTATCGCCAAGGCGTTGTTTCCGCAATGCCCTAAAGAGGAACCCGAGGGTTCCCACCTTTTGGCGCCAATGAGCAGCTGACTGGTCATACAACTTAGATTCTCTTCCTCATATCGAGGATGTCTATGTGTACGACCTGGTTGCAAAGAAGCGCCGGGTTATTTTTTTATGAATGGAGGTAGGGAAAATAGCTAAGTCTGATGACACCCGCATCAACGACGAGATCACTGCATCTTCGTGCCGTTTGATTGGCGTCGATGGCTCTCAGCTCGGCCTGTTCGCCATCCGCGATGCCCAGCGCGTCGCCGACGATCAGGGTCTCGACCTTGTCGAGATCGCTCCCAACGCGGAGCCGCCGGTCTGCAAGGTCATGGACTACGGTAAGTTCAAGTACCAGCAGGCCATGAAGGCCAAGGCTGCTCGTAAGAACCAGTCCAAGGTCGAGGTTAAGGAAATGAAGTTCCGTCCCAAGATCGACGTTGGCGACTACGAGACCAAGAAGGGCCACGTTCTGCGTTTCCTCAAGAAGGGCGCACGCGTTAAGATCACCATCATGTTCCGCGGCCGTGAGATGGCTCACCCGGAGCAGGGTCTTAACGTTCTCGAGCGTCTCGCCGAGGATCTTAAGCCTTACGCTACGGTCGAGTCCAAGCCTAAGATGGAAGGCCGTAACATGCTTATGCTGCTCGCCCCGATTAAGGGCGCCTTTGATGAGGATAAAGCGGCAAGTGATACTAAGTAACTAGTGTTCTGTAACCGATTAAGGAGTATTTCATGCCTAAGATGAAGTCCCACAGCGGCACCAAGAAGCGTTTCCGCAAGACTGGTACCGGCAAGCTTATGCGCGCCAAGGCTTTCAAGAGCCACATCCTGAGCAAGAAGTCCACCAAGCGTAAGCGTGGCTTCCGTCAGGAGACCGAGATCGCCGCTGCCGACCGCAAGGTCATCAAGTCGCGTCTCGCCTAAGTTAGCGTTCCCGTTTTTCGTTTAACCGTCTAGGAGTTGATAGAACATGGCACGTATTAAGCGCGCTGTTGCCGCCAAGAAGAAGCGCCGTACCGTTATGCACCGTGCGAAGGGTTACTACGGTGCCGCTTCGCGTACTTACAAGCATGCTAAAGAGCAGGTCCAGCACTCTCTGCAGTATCAGTACCGTGACCGCCGCAATAAGAAGCGCGAGATTCGCTCTCTCTGGATCACCCGTATCAACGCTGCTGCTCGCCTGAACGACATCTCTTACTCTCAGTTCATGCACGGCCTGAAGGTCGCCGGTATCGAGCTCGACCGCAAGGTCCTGGCTCAGATGGCTTACGAGGACATCGAGTCCTTCAACGAGCTGGCTACCATCGCCAAGAAGGCTCTCGAGGCCTAATTGATTCTCTTGAATCGCTAGGGGAGTGTCGCGCTGTGCGCGGCGCTCCCTCTTTTTATCTAAGGCGCTGGTTTATATCGCAAAAGCGCGGGTAGATAGACACTTACAGGTGGCCGATCTTTATATATCTCTTAGCCGAAGGGTCATCATCTGATACGTGCAGTATTTCTGCACCAGCCTTTCTATTACTTATATAGGAAGCGATATATTGTGTAGGACTTGTGAAGAGTGGAATTGACGTCCCACATCGCTTCGCGTTCTGGCAATATATCTCCTTGCCGCGCGGCCCGGTCGGACCGGGAACCGGCGCAGGCGTGCACCTTGAGAACCGGATACTGCGAGGATGGACACTTCGAGTGTCGCATCCGGGCAGACATCGAACCATTTGAAATGGTCTGACTTGGATTCGTTTTTCGCAAGGCCGCCGAGAGGCGGCCCCGAGAAATTCCTTTTCCTATCAAACAGAA
>NZ_JBQHST010000035.1:0-26800 GCF_052066095.1 Collinsella sp. HCP28S3_B9 | reverse complement strand
TTTAGCTAAGTAAAGTGAGTCATGTAACGTTCAGAATCATACACTTTACCTTGATAGAGTACAAGGGAGAAGTTGCCCGGCGCGGGCGGGGAGCGGCGCGTAATTAAGTTTCCTGCTCTACAGTCCTGCGCAAGACGGAAAGCACATTAAGTGCTTTCCTTTGCGTGCGGAACTCGCGATAAACTTAATTACGCGCCGCTCCCCGCCCGCGCCGGGCAACTTCTCCCTTGTACTCTATCAAGGTAAAGTGTATGATTCTGAACGTTACATGACTCACTTTACTTAGCTAAAGTGCCATCAAGGGGGAATACCATGAATACCGATATGTCTCGTCGTCAGTTTGTTGGTCTAGCCGGCTCGCTCGCCACGGTGCTTGGCCTTGGTCTTGTCGGCTGCGGCGGTGGTGCCGACAAGGGTTCCACTGCCGGCTCTGCCGCGGCAAAGGACGCCAAGGGCGTTGTGGAGTCTAAGAAGCTCGTGGTGGGCTTTGACAAGTCCTATCCTCCGTATGGCTTTGTGGGCGACGATGGCGAGTACACCGGCTTTGATCTCGATTTGGCCAAGGCAGTTGCCGATAAGCAGGGCTGGGAGGTCAAGTACGAGGCCATCGACTGGGACGCCAAGGATACGCTGCTCAACTCGGGCGCCATCAACTGCATCTGGAACGGCTTTACCATGGAGGGCCGCGAGGACGACTACACGTTCTCCGAGCCGTACATGCTCAATGAGCAGGTGCTGGTGGTCAAGAAGGATGCGGGCATCAAGAGTTGGGACGACCTTGCCGGCAAGACCGTGATTACCCAGACCGATTCTGCCGCACAGGATGTGCTAGAGGGTGACCAGAAGGATCTGGCGGCGACGTTTGCCACGCTCGATACCATCGGCGAGTACAACACGGCTTTTATGCAGCTCGAGAGCGGCGCGGTCGATGCGGTGGCTTGCGACCTTTCGATCGCCCAGTATCAGCTTGCCGCCAAGCCCGATGCCTATACGCAACTTGACAAGCCGCTGTCCAGCGAGCACTACGCCGTTGGCTTTAAAAAGGGCGACACCAAGTCGGCCGACGCCGTGACCGAGTCGCTTAAGGCGCTCTATGAGGACGGTACAGTCAAGGACCTGTGCGACAAGTATGCGAGCTACGGTCTATCCTTCGACAACTGGGTTTTGAAATAGCCACAGCACCCAACCTTGCGGCTCCAACCCTCCTCGCGTACCAAAGTACGCTTCGTCGGGCTTGTCGCTCGCAATCTTGGGCACTGTGCCTATTTCAATTAACACCTGCTGTTCTGTTGCTGTGAAAGAGAGCTTGGGTTGTCTATTCAAGTCATGATGCAGATGCTTGGCCAGGGTTTCTTGGTCAGTTTGCAGTTGTTTGTGCTCACGCTGTTGGGCTCGATTCCCTTGGGAATTCCCGTGGCGTTCATGCGCATGAGCAAAATCGCGCCGCTGCGTTGGATTGCGCGCATCTACATTTCGGTCATGCGCGGTACGCCGCTCATGCTGCAGATGTTTGCCATCTACTTTGCTCCGTATTATGTCTTTGGTATTTCGCTCACGCCCGATTCCAAGTGGACAGCGTGCGTCGTGGCATTCATCATCAACTATGCCGGCTACTTTGCCGAGATCTATCGCTCGGGTTTGCAGTCTATCCCGCGTGGTCAATATGAGGCCGCCGAGGTGCTGGGCTATTCACGCCTGCAGACGTTTTTGTACATTGTGATGCCGCAGGTCGCCAAGCGCATTTTGCCGGCGATGGGCAACGAGATCATCACGCTGGTCAAGGACACGTCGCTGGCGTTTGCCATCGGCGTGGGGGAGATGTTCTCGACGGCCAAGGCACTGGTTGCCTCTCAAGTGAGCATGGTGCCGTTTGCGATTGCGGCACTGATCTACTGGGTCTTTAACTTTGTGGTCGAGATGCTGCTGGGCGCCGCCGAAAAGCGACTTGACTACTACCACGACTAGCCTGTTCCGTCGTGCTTTTCAACACATGGAGGTTCCCGTGTCCGGAACGGTAATGAATATAACGAGCGCGCGCAAGGCGTTTGGTGGCAATGAGGTGCTCAAGGATATCTCGCTCGAGGTAAAGCGCGGCGAGGTCGTGGCGATTATCGGACCTTCGGGCGGCGGTAAGTCAACGCTGTTGCGCTGCGCCACGCTGCTCGAGACGCTTGACGGCGGCTCGCTTTCGTTTGGTGATCTAGCCGTTGCGACGGATGCGGGATCGGGCACGGTGTATGCGAAAGGCGATGTGCCCAAGCAGGCGCGCTCGCGCTTTGGCCTGGTGTTTCAGAACTACAATTTGTTCCCGCACTATACCGTGATGAAAAACATTACCGACGCTCCGATCCGCGTGCTCAAGCGCCCGCGCGAGCAGGTCGAAGCACGTGCGCGTGAGTTGATCGCGCAGATGGGGCTTACGGGCAACGAGAACAAGGTGCCATGCGAGCTTTCGGGCGGTCAGCAGCAACGTGTGAGTATTGCGCGCGCCTTGGCGCTCGATCCAGAGATCTTGTTCTTCGATGAGCCGACCTCGGCACTCGATCCCGAGCTAACGGCCGAGGTGCTGCGTGTCATTAAAGACCTTGCCGCGCAGAATATGACGATGGTGATCGTGACCCATGCGATGCAGTTTGCGCGCGATGTTGCCGATCGCGTGGTCTTTATGGACGGCGGTCGCATTGTAGAGGAGGGTCCTGCCGAGCAGGTTATCGGTCATCCGCGCGAACGGCGCACACGCGAGTTCCTGAGCCGTATCGAGGGATAGGCTCAAGCAGACATTGAGGCGAAACCGCTGCAGGTCTTATGGCCTGCGGCGGTTTTTATTTGCGCCGATGGGACTTAATAACCGCCTCAGGCGTTTGCCCCCTCCTCTCGCCGCCCGTATTCATACGTGCGCCGAAAGGTGTGCATGGACAGTCTCCCGCGAGGGTAGGGTGGTGGCATAGGACATTTGGAGGGTGAGCCGGATCGGCTGCCGACCATGCTGCTCCCGGGACGGCATCGACCGCGAACTCTCCCCGTTGGCGTCGCGCATTGCGCGCGGCCCTGCAAGGAGGTCATCATGGGTGCTCCCAAGACCGGTAACGTAAGGAACGTGGTGCTCGTAGGCCAAGGTGGGGTGGGCAAGACTTCACTCGCCGAGGCCATGCTCCACCTTTCCGGCAAGACCGCCCGCCTGGGCGGCCACGACGGCACCAAGCCCACGCTCGACTATGACCCAGAAGAGGTCAAGCGTGCGTTTTCCATCTCGACGACCATTGCGCCGATCGACTGGAAGGGTGCGCGCATCAATGTGCTCGATGCCCCGTGCTACCCCGATTTTATCGGCGACGCCTTTGCCGCGATGAGCGTCTGCGAGACGGCTCTGTTTGTGGTCGACGCCGAGGCCGGCCCGCAGCCTACGACGGTTAAGCTCTGGTATGCCGCCGAGGACCTGCGTCTGGCGCGTGCGGTGTTCGTAAACCGCCTGTCGCGCTCCGAGGCCAGCTTTGCGACCACGATGGACCTGCTGCAGGAGCGCTTTGGCACGCGCCTGGGCGCCGTGACCCTTCCCTGGGGCGAGGGCGAGGACTTTGACGGTATCATCGACCTGGTGCGCATGAAGGCGCGCCATTGCAACGGCGCCGAAGCCGTTGAGTCGGAGATTCCCGAGGAGTATCGTGCCCAGGCCGAGGAGGCCCATGACCATCTGTGCGAGCTGGTGTCCGAGGCTGACGACGAACTGATGATGAAGTACTTGGAAGGCGAGGAGACGCTGACGCAGGAGGAGCTTGAAGGCCTGCTGTCGAAGGCGATCGCCGAGCGCATCTTTGTGCCGGTCTTTGCGGGCGATTGCATTAAGGAGCAGGGCGTCAACTCGCTGATGGACGACATCGCCACGTACTTCCCGGCGCCGACGGACTACGGCGAGATGCCGCTCATCGACGGTGATTCGCTCAAGATCTCGAGCGACGATGACCGCCCGGTGGCGTTTGTGTTTAAGACCCTGGCCGATCCTCAGCAGGGTCGCATCAGCTTCATCAAGGTGCTGACGGGCACGCTTGAGCCGGGCCTTGAGCTGATCAACGCGCGCACCCGCAAGAGCGATCGTCTGGCTCACCTGTATGTGATGTGCGGCCGCGACATGACCGAGGTCGGTCACGCCTATGCCGGCGATATCATCGTGGCGCCCAAGCTGGCGGCCGAGACGGGCGATACGCTCTCGATTACCGGCAAGGTCGAGGCTGCGGCGTTTAAGTTCCCCAACTCGCAGTACCGCATCGCCATCGAGGCCGAGAATCGCGGCGACGAAGAGAAGCTCTACACGTTTATCGAGAAGGCATGCAAGGCCGATCCGACCATGAGCATCGACCGCGACGAGGAGACCGGCCAGACCATCATTTCGGCGGTGGGCGAGGCGCAGGTTTCGGTCCTGCTCAATCGTCTTGAGGACCGTACCAAGGTCGCGGCCAAGAGCGTGCCGATTCGCATCCCGTATCGCGAGACCATTCGCCGCACGGCAACTGCCCAGGGCCGCCACAAGAAGCAGACCGGCGGCGCCGGCCAGTATGGTGACTGCTGGCTGCGCGTAGAGCCGCTCATTGGGCCCGACGGTACGAGCGACGGCTATGAGTTTGTGGACGAGGTCGTAGGCGGCCGCATTCCGCGCTCGCTCATTCCCGCCGTGGACAAGGGCGTTCAGGAGACCATGAAGGACGGCATCATTGCCGGCTACCCGCTTACGGGCATTCGCGTGGCTGTGTACGACGGCTCGTATCACAGCGTCGACTCCAACGAGATGGCGTTCCGCGCGGCGGCCCGCATCGGCCTGCGCAAGGCATGCGCCGACGCCGACCCGGTGGTGCTGGAGCCCATCGAGGAAATCACGGTGACTATCCCCGAGAGCTACGCCGGCGCCGTGATGGGCGACATCTCGGCCTCGCGCGGTCGCGTGACGGGTATGGAGACCGATGAGCGCGGAGACACCGTGGTTATCGCTCAGGCGCCTCTCGCCGAGCTGACGGATTACTCGACGCGTCTGCGCTCCATCACGCGCGGCACGGGCGACTTTACCATGAAGCCTGCGGGCTATGAGCAGGTGCCTTATGACGTTCAGGCCAAGCTGGTCGAGCGCTATGAGGAGGGCCGTGCCAAGTAGCGTTGGGCGTTGTCTGTAACATACATGCCGATGCAAGGGCCGCTCTGGGCAATCCAGGCGGCCCTTTTTGATCCCTGGGGGATGGAGGAAAACGGTTCATTTTAAGTTTTGGGGCAGCTTGGCCAGCCCTAGTCTCCCGAGGCCTGATTGCGGCCGGTAGCGTAGTCGATCTGCACATGCGGCTGCAGGTTGTAGCAATATACGTGGAAGCAGAGGGCCTTGCCGTGGTCCTCGACCGATTGCGCCTCAAGACGCACGCCACGGCAGACGAGTTCCTCTTCGTTGTACATGGGCGTGACACGGTAGAGCACATGGTTGCCCGTCTCGCGGATGTAGCCGAGAATCTGCTCCTCAAATGGCAGCATGCCCGTTTCGTTGAGATAACGCGTGCCGGTGAGGAGATTCTTGCGGTTAGCGTTTTCGCCGCAGAGCGACCAGGCGATGAGGTGACAGCGATTGTAGAGGCTCTGGCCCGGAATAAAGTCGTAGCGCTGCTGGCGCCATCCGGCGGGATGGATACGCGAGATATCGCCGCGCTCGCCTTGACCGAGCGATTCGGGGCCCACGCAAGCGAGCGCTTTGCGGGTGCGGCCCAGGCTGTCGAGCTTGGAGAACTTCTTAAAGCAGCCCTCTTCGGCGGCGTGCTCGTATTCATCGAGCGTGAATGATGGTGTGCCCAACGGGTGCGTGCTGTCGGCTCGCAGGGCAACATAGGGGTTGCCCGCGTAGTCGGGAATGCTGCTGAGGTATACGCCGCGGGCGCGGTCGAGATTGGGGTTTTCGACCTCGTCGATGGGGGTGGCGGCGCTGTCCGCGGAAGCGTCATCACCGGTGTCGGGTGCGGCGGAATGTGGCTTGTCGCCAGAGTTCGGGCTGTTTTGGGAGTTTGTGGAGTTTGCCGTTCCCGATTCGAGTCGGGCAACCAGGTCTGCCTCGTCGTCGGTGCGGCTGGGACTCTCGTCTTGCTTCTCGGCCAGAGCCGCCGCCTGTTCATCACTTTGCGGCGAGAGCAGTCTGGGCGCCCCGTCGAGCGATCCCGTAAACAGCGCAAACCCCAGCACCACAGCGGTGCCGATAGAAAGTGCTTGCTTGTAGGCGGACTTGCGCGACATGGTGACTCCTGGACGGACGGTTGGGAGTCTACCAGTCTAGCAGGAGCCGCCGAGGGCCGTTCTATCGAACAAATACTTAAGATTTGGGACAAACGCTACGGATTCATTTGCCTCATATGGAGCTGCAGCGGTTATACATGTGGGGCTATTCGGAGTTTCCCCAGATAAAACCTACCAAAATAAACCTGTCCCTTTTTGGCAGGCTAATCGTGAGTTATTTCACCGCAACTTAGGGCACGGTTAGGAAGTGTGCACCTTAAAGAGTGGAGCCCTTGATTAGAGAGATTGCGCTCGTCTCTCTAGATATCTCTTTAAAGAGAAGGTCAGTTAAAGAGATAACATTAGGAAATCTAGCAGTGAATTTGATGCATCTCTCTAAATTTCTCTCTAAAATAAGATGCCTATCTCTCTAAAGTTAGAGAGATATACTATACTTTAGAGAGATAAATCTATCGTTTTAGAGAGACGGAATGCCAATGCTGCTGGATGAACCTCTTGGCCTTATTGTTGAGCGTCTTCGCAGGCGGGGGACTGATGACGAATCGGTAGAAGTTAAAGCCTGCACGAATAAATTGAGCGCAGACGTATGGGAGACAGTGAGCGCTTTTGCGAACACTGCGGGTGGGCTCATTATTTTGGGCCTGAACGAAGCCGAAGGATTTGTTCCTTCGGCTCACTTTGCTATCGATAGGGCGCGCGATCAGTTTGTTTCGGGTATCGGAGACGGAGGCTCAGCGGCGGTGGTGACCCATGCGCCGCGGTACGAGCTTGATCGAGGCGAGGTCGACGGGCTCCAGGTGCTTCTGGTGCGCATCTTTGAACTTGAGCTTAAAGCGAAGCCTTGCTATATCGGCGCGCGCGGCGTGCAGAACGGTAGCTACAAGCGCGTGGATGATAAAGATATCAAGATGTCACCCGCTGAGCTATATGAGCTGCAGAGCGCGTTGCTTCCGAGCGATGCAGACGGTACGGTGGTTTCGGAGGCAACGGTCGAGGATTTGGATCCAGATGTCGTGCGGTCTATTATCGCAAATCGCCGGCTGCAGACCCCGCGCGTTTTGCGCGGGGCCGATACGCTGGAAAAGCAGCTGGTCAGACTCAATATCACTACAAAGGATGGCGCCGTGAAGCTCGCGGGGCTTCTGTCGGCGGGAATTTACCCCCAGCAGTTCTATCCCAAACTGATGATCGATGTCGCCGTTCATTCCGATGTGGAAAAATCTGCACCCGGGCAACCCCGGTTTATTGACCGCCAGTTGTGCGATGGCCCGATTCCGGCTTGCATCGAAGATGCCCTTGCCGCGATTGGACGAAACTTGCGCAAAGCGACGATAGTGCAAGGCGCTGGCAGAAGGGAGGATTGGGAAGTTCCCCAGGAGGTTTTGCGCGAGGCCTTGGCAAATGCCTGCATCCATCGAGAATATTCGCCCATGTTTGTGGGGCAGGCCGTGAGTGTCGATATCTATCCAGACAGAATAGAGATCAAAAACCCCGGTGGGCTTTGGGGTGGAAAGACGGTGGACAATCTTGCAGACGGGGAATCGCGCTGCCGAAACCCAAAGCTCATGAGCCTAATGGGGGCGACGCCGTTAGAGCATGCCGAGGGGGCCGTTGCAGAAAGCCAGGGATCTGGTATCCCGGCTATGATTCGCGAGATGGAGTCTCGTTCGCTTGGAAGGCCGAAATTTATCGTTAAGGCCGATTCGTTTACGGTTCTGCTTTCCCGGCACGGGGCGGAGCTTGCTGAAAACCGCACGTGGATTCAGAGCCATGTGGGCACCGAGCTGACGGATCGCGAGGAAACATTGCTCATGTTTATGCGGGAGCATGGGTGCGTATGCGATGTTCAAAAAATACGAGAGGCCCTGAAGTGGGATTCGGATGACATTCGCCTGATCTGCGGGGATCTTGTCGATAAACATGTCCTGTCAAAATGTGGCAAAGACACGTTTGAGATTATCGATATGAGCAGAGAACCGTCAGCTTCGACGGCTGATAGGATCCTGGAGGCTCTCAGCGCCGAAGTGGATATGACGGCGCGAGAAATAGCGGTTGCATCGGGGGTCAAAATTTCGTCCGTCCGCTACCATCTGCCAAAAATGGCGGATAAAGGGCTCATCGAAGTAATGGGTTCATCGACGAGCCGCAACCGCCGCTATCGGAAGAAGTAGATGCAGCCGAATGCCCCTCTATCGTCTCTCGAAGTTTGATGGGTGCTAGAGGGGCGACTGCCTCGCGATATTTTCCCAAGATAAAACCTGCCAAAATAAACCTGTCCCTTTTTGGCAGGTTACTGGTTCATGTTGCCGTGGATGTAGGGGGTGACCTCGGGGGAGATGTGGGCGCAGCCCAGCTCGCGCAGCGCGGACTCGATGGCGGCGGGCAGCGGGGTCTTGCCCTCGGCATTGACGGTAGCACCGCCGAGGGTGGCAATCTTGGCGACATCTGCGGGAGCGGCCTCGATATGCATGCAGCCGCCGACCAAGCGCGCGCGTACCTGCGCCAGACCAAGATCGTGCAGGTAGTCCTCGCAGGCGCGGATTAAATCGACCTTCTCGTGCGTAAGCTCCTCGCCTGTGGGGACGCGCGTGGCAAGACAGGCTCCCGCCGGCAGGCTCCAAACGGGATAGCCCCATGCGCGCAACAGCTCGCGCTCTTCGTCCTTGGTAAAGCCGACCTCCATAAGAGGGGAGCGTACGCCGAGCTCTTTGGCAGCGCGCATGCCGGGACGGTAGTCACCGCGATCGCTTGCATTGCTGCCATCGATGACGGTGGGAAAGCCGAGCGACTTAGCGTGGTTGACGATGGCGGTAAAGCCGGCGTGCTTGCAGTGGTAGCAACGGTTGGCGTCGTTGCAGGCTACTTGGGGGAGCTGCAGCTGATCGACCGAAAGATTGAGCACGGGGAGCTTAAAATGCGGTCCCTCATTGGTTTGCCTGTCAACGGATCGCTCAAACGAGGCCTGTTCGGGCGTGCCGATGAGCGGCGTGGTGAGGTGAACGAGAAGCGTGCTGGCAGGCATGATGCGGGCGCAGACCGCGGCCAAAAAGCTGCTGTCGACGCCACCGGAAAAGCCGATGGCGACGCGTCCGTATGCCAAAAGCAGCTGTTCGAGCGCCGCGAGTTTGTCCTGAAGCTCCTTTGCAGGTGCGGTAGTGTCTGAAAGCATGAAACGATCCTTACCATCGAGTACTCGGTCGAAAACTATAATCCTATCGGACTGCTCGTCATATGACTTCTGCCTATGTAACGATAGTGCAATATGCTATATACGTTATATACAAGTTTGTAAAGTGCGCTAGAGTGGCCGTAATGCAATCCGGTGAGGGGACCGATATGATCAAGGCTGTGATTTTTGACATGGACGGAACGCTGGTCGATACCGAGCGTTTGGGCATCAAGGCATGGAAGGCGGGCGCTGCCGAGCTGGGGGTCGCGATTGATGATGCGCTGATCCATCAGTTTATCGGCCGCACTCTGCCCGATGTCATGGACATCCTTGATAAGCATTACGGCAGCCATGAAACCACCGAGGCGATCTATGTTCGCCACAAGGAGATTCGCGACGAGATGGTCAAGACCGATTTGGAGCTTAAGGCCGGTGCCGCCGAGTGCCTCGAGGAGCTGTTGGCTGCGGGCTATCACGTGGGTCTAGCGACGTCGTCGCGCCTCGCTACGGCCGAGCGCAACCTTAAGATGGTCGGCCTCTTTGACAAGTTTGAGACGGTGACCTGCGGCGAGGACGTCGTGCACGGCAAGCCCGACCCCGAGATGTATCTGCTCGCTTGCGAGCGCGCGGGCTTTGCTCCCGAGGAATGCGCTGTGGTCGAGGATTCGCGCAACGGCTGCGTCTCGGGTATTACGGCCGGCTGCCATGTCTTTGCCGTCCCCGACATTGTGCCGCTGCCGCAGAATGTGGTGGATGGCTGCGAGGCCGTGCTCGATACGCTGTTCGACCTTACGGAGGCGGTCAAGGCCGTGCGCTAGACAGCTGCGGCGTTGAAACGGGCAATTGCCCACATTTACGCTTAAGCATAAGGGGTCCGGCAATGGCCGGGCCTCTTATGCTTAAGCGGCGTTTTGGCATACTGGTCGACGTGCTATAGATACGCGCCCAGGTTGATGGCGGTGGCTTCGGCTTGGCTGCTTGCCTGGGTACTGGTGCGCTCGAGCAGGAACGGCCGTACGAGTTCCTGACGGTTGGTGTCCTCGGCGGCTGTGACCTCGGTGACGGTGCGTGCGGCGGAGCCGATGCGGACGCGTTTGGTTTTTGTCGGCGCCTTGCTCTCGATTTGCTCCATGAGCAGCTGGACACCCTTGCGGCCAATCTCGTAGCCCGGGGGTGCTACGGTGGTGAGCGGTACTGCGCCGCTCCATGCAAGCGGGTTGCCGTCGCAGCCGGCCACACGAACTTGCTTGGGGACGGAGATGCCTTTGTCGATCAACGCCGAGATAACACCCGAGGCCAATACGTCGGTTAGGCCGATGACAAAATCCGGACGCTCATCGGTGGAACGCTCGGCAATTTGGGTGCCGATACTGTAGCCGTCGGCTGCAGTATTCCATTCTCCGGCGTCAATGACCTCAATTTTGATGTCGGGATGAAGGGCGAGGGCCTTGTGAATGCCAAGCACGCGCAGGGTGAGCTGCATAAATGCCGCTCTGCCCACAACGGTGATATGGCGTGCGCCGCGGGCAATGGCGAGCTCGGCGATAATGCGCCCCTGTGCCTCGTTGTCGGCGGCCACGTAGTAACCGGGCTCGGAACAGTGGATGTCCAGGTGGACAATCGGCACGGGCATCCTGGTCATGGCGGGGTGCCAATCGGGGGATACCATGGGCTGAACCATGACGCCGGACATCTGGGTGCCCATAAAATAGCGCAGGTAGTGGTCTTCGAGGATGTCGTCGTTATCGGCGTTGGCGATAAGCAGGTCGTAACCGTGCTTGCGGGCCTCGTTATGGGCACCGCTGGCAATTTGGAGCGAGAAGCCGTGGTCGAGACGGGGGAGGACCAGGCCAAAGGACTTGGTGGTGCCTCCTGCGAGCTGACGGGCGCTTTGGTTGGGCAGGTAGCCAAGGCGATTGATGGTCTCGTTGATGATTTTGAGGGTCTCGGGGCGCAGCTTTTCGGGATGGTTGAGCGCGTTGGATACCGTGCCCAGCGAGACCCCTGCCTCGCGCGCGACGTCGCTGATTTTTACCTTTGCCATAGCGGCCCCTTTGATGCGTTTCAAGTACAAGCCAGATTGTAGCATCGCCCGTCCCTAGGGTGTCAAAACCTGCCAATTAGGGACAGGTTTATTTTGGCAGGTTTTATCTGGGGAAACGCTATTGCCAACGCGACCACCACGAAGGGGACAGGCACCTTTGTGGTGGTTTGGACCGGCTGAACGTGTGTGCATCGGGTGGTATCTAAGTTGAGATACCACTTCTGGTATATCAGCTTGCGCTTGCGTGAGTACAATACTCGAACGTTATACGTCTCAGCGCCCCTTGTGCGTGGACGTTTTGCAGTCACGCGAGCGAAGGGATTTATCCTATGTGCGGAATTGTCGGCTACACCGGCTCTGATATTGCAAAGAACATCCTTGTCACGGGCCTTAAGCGTATGGAATATCGCGGCTATGACTCCTCGGGCGTCGCACTCGAGGTGGGCGAGGGCACGGCGGCTCACCTCGACGTCATTCGCCGCGTGGGCAAGGTCGCGGGCCTGGAGAGCGAACTTACCAATGTCGACAGCGACGCCACCTGCGGCATCGGCCACACCCGCTGGGCTACCCACGGCAAGCCCTCCGTTGTCAACGCCCATCCCCACACCAGCTGCGACGGTCGCATCGCCATCGTCCACAACGGCATCATCGAGAACTTCGCCGAGCTGCGTGAGGAGCTGGAGGGCCGCGGCCATCACTTTAAGAGCGAGACCGACACCGAGGTCTTTGCGCACTTGATCGAAGAAGCCTATGCCGAGACACACGACCTGATGGCTTCTGTGCGCGAGGCCTGCACCCACGTGGTGGGCGCCTATGGTTTGGCCGCCGTTTCTGCCGATGAGCCCGGCGTGATCGCCGTGGCCCGCAAGGACTCCCCGATTGTGGTCGGCGTCGGCGAAACCGGCTCCTACGTTGCCTCCGACGTGATCGCGCTTATCGATGCCACCCGCGATGTCGTGGTGCTCGAAGACGGTCAGTTTGCCAAGCTTACGCCCGCAGGCGTCGAGTATACCGACGAGGCTGGCAACGTGATTGAGCCCAAGCTTACCCATATCGACTGGGACCTGGATATGGCCGAAAAGGGCGGTTATCCCGACTTTATGCTTAAGGAGATCCATGAGCAGCCTCGCGTCGTGCGTGATACCCTGGTGGGCCGCATGACCCCCGCCGGTGAGCTCGATATCGACGAGCTGGGCCTTTCGCTCGAGGAGCTCAACGATATCGACCGCGTGTATGTGATTGCCTGCGGCACCAGCTACCATGCCGGACTTATCGCCAAGAACCTTATTGAGGGTTGGGCTCGTATTCCTACCGAGGTCGAGGCGGCAAGCGAGTTCCGCTATCGCAACCCCATCATCACGCCGACAACGCTTGTCGTGGCCGTGTCCCAGTCGGGCGAGACGGCCGACACCCTTGCCGCCATTCGCGATGCGCGCATCAAGGGCGCCAAGGTCTTTGGCATCACCAACGTGCTGGGCAGCCCGGTGGCGCGCGAAAGCGACGGCGTTATCTACACCAAGGCCAACAAGGAGATTGCAGTTGCCTCGACCAAGAGCTTCATCGGTCAGGTCGTGAGCCTTACGCTTTTGGCCCTGCTGCTGGCGCAGGTTAAGTACCGTCTGACCACCAAGCAGGCGCGCATGCTGTTCCGCGAGCTTTCCGATACGGCCGAGCAGATCCAGTGGATCCTGGATACGCAGACCGAGGCCGTGCACGAGGCCGCGCTCGTCTGCAAGGACGCGCAGTCTGCACTGTTCGTGGGTCGCGGCATGGGCGCCGCCATTTCCTACGAGGGCGCGCTCAAGCTCAAGGAGGTCAGCTACCTGCATGCCGAGGCATATGCTGCCGGCGAGATGAAGCACGGCCCTATCGCGCTGATCGACCCGGGTTTCCCCGTCATCGCGGTTGCAACCAAAAGCGCAACATACGACAAGACGGTGTCGAACCTCATGGAGTGCAAGGCGCGCGGCGCCAAGGTCATCGTCGTTGCTACCGAGGGCGACGAGGAAATCAACAAGATCGCCGACTGCATCATTCGCGTGCCGGCCGTCCGTGACGTATTCAGCCCCATCACGGCGAGCGTTCCGCTGCAGCTGCTCGCCCGCGAGGTTGCCATCCTGCGCGGTTGCGACGTTGACCAGCCCCGCAACCTGGCCAAGAGTGTCACAGTAGAGTAATCGAGTTCCTACGTCCTAACAACTAAGGCCCGGCTTCGTTGCAGCGGAGCCGGGCCTTGTTGCATTTGCGCAGATAAAACCTGCCAAAATAAACCTGTCCCTTTTTGGCAGGTTAGCGGAGCTTGCTGGTCTCGAAGTACTCGGGATATTGGTCCAGGACTTCGGTCTGGTTGCGGAACATCATATGCAGGTGCTTGCTGACCAAAAAGCTTGCCTCGATAGGATCGCGACCGGCGATGGCGCGGCGGATTTGCTTGTGCTCGTTAACAATCTCCTGATTGTCGAGCGCCTGCGTAGCGGCGCGCAGCCAGCGGAAGCGCTCCAGGTCGGCATTGGTCGCCTCGAGCCACGACCACACGGTGCTGCGGCACGCGATGCTAAAGATCATGCGGTGCATGAGGTTGTCGCTTAAAAAGAAGCCGATGCGGTCCTCTTCGGCCATGGCTTTTTCCTGCAGCGCGATGGCTCGGTCGAGCTGCTCGATGCCTACCGAGGTGGCACGGGCGCAGCACTCCACAATCACCTGCTTTTCCAGGTGTTCGCGAATGTAGCAGGCACTCTCGGCAAGGGTGAGGTTGATGGGCGAGACATAGGTGCCGCTTTGGGGCACGGTGCGCACTAGGCCCTCTTGCGCCAGACGCACCAGTGCCTCGCGCACAGGGGTGCGCCCCATATCTAGGTCGTCACAAAGCTGCTTGACGCCCAACTTTTCGCCCGGCTTGTAGTCCAGGTAGACTATTTTGCGTCGAATGGTGTGGTAGGACTGGTCCTGTAGGCTCGTTTCCTGCTCGCCGACGTGCATCGATTCTTCCATAGTGCCTCGCAACTGTTCTATCACACTCATATGTCAATTGTTAATTATGCCGCGAATCAGCTCTCCGCGCTGGGTAATTCGGTTGTTGCCCGAGGACTATTGCGGCATCTTAGTCTGTTTTTGCGTATGGCTGTGCTCGATGTTGCCGTATCATAAGCCATCGCAAACGTGAAATAGAAAGAAGGAATCCCATATGCAACTGGTAAATATCGTACGCGAGCGCTGGAAGGGTGTCTTGTTCTGCCTGATCATCGCCATCCCTGCGTCGTTGCTCGGCAAACAGATTGAGGTGGTCGGTGGGCCGGTATTTGCCATCCTCTTTGGCATGGTTCTGGCGCTCGTCTTTCCCAAGAATCGTCGCGAACAGCTCGCCGCCGGCGTCACCTATACGTCTAAAAAAGTCTTGCAGTACGCGGTTATCCTGCTTGGCTTTGGCATGAACCTCTCGCAGATTCTGTCCAAAGGCGCCCAGTCGTTGCCGATTATCGTGGCTACGATCTTGACCTCGCTCGTCATCGCCTTTGTGCTCTGCCGCGTTATGAACGTGCCGGGCAAGATCGCGACGCTTGTGGGTGTGGGTTCGTCGATTTGCGGCGGTTCCGCCATCGCCGCGACCGCGCCCGTCATCGATGCCGACGATCGCGAGATTGCCCAGGCTATTTCGGTCATCTTCCTGTTTAACGTTATCGCGGCGCTCGTGTTTCCAACGCTTGGAGGCATGCTTGGGCTGACCAACGAGGGCTTTGGCCTGTTTGCCGGTACCGCTATCAACGACACCTCGTCTGTAACGGCTGCGGCGAGCGCCTGGGACAGTATGCATCCTGGCGCCAATGTGCTCGAGAGCGCTACGGTAGTCAAGCTCACCAGGACGCTGGCCATTATTCCCATCACGTTGGTCCTCGCATGCTGGCAGATGCATCTGGCGCGCAAGGCCGGCGGCGACGCCAAAAGCACGTTCTCCCTTAAGCGCGCGTTTCCCATGTTTGTGCTGTTCTTTGTGCTGGCGAGTGTGGTCACCACAGTGTTTCAGCTTCCCGCGTCCGTTACGGCGCCCATCAAGGAGCTGTCGAAGTTCTTTATCGTGATGGCCATGGCGGCTATTGGCTTTAATACCGATATCGTCGAGCTGGTCAAAAAAGGTGGCAAGCCCATCGCATTGGGCTTTTGCTGCTGGATTGGCATTGCGTGCATGGGTCTGGGAATGCAGCACGTGCTGGGAATCTGGTAGAGAAGTAGCCCATTTACGTGCTGGTTGCTGGTGGCCGCATCCTCGCGGTGGAGCGATAGGAGCTCTTGCGGGTATGGCTTGTCCGCAGGTTAATAGATCCCGAAGAGCTCTTATCGCCCCGCCAGGATGGCGATGCGGGGCAACACCTATACTCGCAGGACGGCGCTTTCTGCCCTATAGTGTTTGGTGAGCAATATCGTTCAATTTTGAAACACTCGGTCGTGCGACCGTCGGCGGTTGTACGTCGCAGCGGACAGGGGCAAATCATGGATAGCGATGCCAAGCTGAAGATCTTGAGCGATGCCCTAGCTGCTGCCGGGGCCTCGGCATTGGCAATCGATGCGCGTGGGGACGTCGCGATCTCGACCATGAATGACGCGGCGCTTGAGCGGGATGTGGCGGCTTTTGTCGCTGAGCGCCTCGACCGCATAGGAGACGGCGCGCGTCTGGTTATGGGGCGTGCGGGTACGCGCCTGAGCCTGACCGTTCGCCCCACCGACAAAGAGGGCGGGGGCCTTTGGGTCATCGTGGTCCGCGAGGTGCGCGCCGCCGCGGCGCATGCGGGCATCGAGTGGCTCAACGCCGACGAAGTTGAGGCCCGCTACGAATCGAGCGCGTACGGCATCGTCGAAGACGCGGCAGCGGTCGCTGCCCCCGTACGGGAGAGCTATGCGCGCGGAGTGCCCCTTATGCTCGAGGGCGAGCTGGGCGCGGGACAGGATCAGATTGCAAAACGCCTGTACCTGGATGGACCCTATGCCGACCAGCCCTTTGTGTCCGTTGCGCTCGATGAGCTTACGGATCGCGGTTGGCGCCATCTGCTCAAAAGTTCCGAATCGCCGCTATTCCAAACGGGGCTGACACTTTGCATGGGCGGCTGGCATGCTGTTGGCCCCCAACGCCTGCGCGAGCTCGTGTCCGCAATGATCGACACGGCGCTCGCAACTCGTTGCCATGTGGTGTTGACGGCAAACGACATGCCAGGCGGCGGCGAAAGCGATCAGGCTGCTTTTGTAACCGAGCGTCTGGCCTGTGCAGTGAGTGTGGCGCCGGCGATTGCCGAGCAGGGCGGCGCGTCGGAAAAGGTTGCGCGCTATCTGGAGTATCTGGCAGATATGTTTGAGACGGCAACACCCGCCTTGTCGTCCGGGGCGGCAAAGACACTCGATGCCTATCGATGGCCCCGTAACTATCTACAGCTTCGTGAGGTTTCGGAACGACTTTATATATTAGTGAGGATGGGTACGGCCGAGGGGGCGGTGGCGGAGGAGGTGCTCGCTCAGGAGGACGTTATCAAGACCGCGACCTTTGGTGCCCCGACGCTCGATAGCGATCTGTATATCTTGCGCCCACTGGCCGATACCGAGCGCGATATCGCGCGGCTGGTCGTAGGTCACCTTCACGGCAACAGGACCCGAGCTGCCGAAGTGCTAGGCATAAGCCGTACGACCCTGTGGCGCCTGCTGAAGGACGACGACCGTTAAGCGAGGCGCCCGTGACCGCGCGCGGCGCGTGTGATACAGTCCAAAGCAGTATTGTTTCGACTGTGTTACGGCGTGCGGGGAGTATGGCGGAGACTTCAAAAACAAATCGGGTTCGAAAGCCCGCGGCGCCGGTCAACCGTCGCACGACTTCACGGACGTGGGGCAAAAGCGCCTCGGGGTTTGATGGCTCGTTCAAACGCACTAAATATGGTTATCCTTCGGCAAGCGCTCGCTTGGCCATGCAGGCCGAATCATCGCTGTGGGGCCGTAAGCGTGTGGTGGGGTCAAAGCTCAAGCACGATGGAACGCTCGGCTACATTAGCCGTGGCGCTGCTCGCCGTAGCGGCCTCAATCCCGCAGGCTGGCATCGCTATGTTCCGATCGCGGTCGTTGTCGCGGTGATTGTCATCGCGCTCGCGGCGCTCGGTTACGCCGGCGGCGGGGCCAATCTGGACGCAATGTTTAAGTCGCCCGAGCTCGCGCATGCAGGCACAGAAGTTGTCGAGGGCGTTCAGACCCAGACGGGCGTCGCGCCCCAGCGCGGTATCGTTGCGGCGGCCTCCACCATCGCCGATGCGCAAAAGGACGAGGGCGAACAGGGCGATGGCGCCAAAGCGACTCGAACGAATGAAACGACGACAAATCCATCGGCAAGATAAGTTGCTAGTGGGGTAGCAAATTTGGGACGGGGCCTTTTAGCTGCCCAAGTGTCGAATGCCATCAGCAGCTCATTCGATGTCAGTCGCCAACAGAGAGCGGGCCGCATTTGCGCCAAGGTGACGTGAAATGAGAGGGCGTTGACCTTCTGGTCGCGCCCTCGAAATCGAACGTCAGATTGGCGTGAATACGGCTCGCGCAGCGTCAGCAGTTCCGCCGTTCGGTAGAACGGCGGAACTAATTACCTAACGTACACCACGTTGTCGCGGCGCGGCTTTGCCTCGGGTAGCGTGTCCTCGGCATAGCCCAGAATGCAGTTACCGACACCGCGCAGGCTGCCGTCGGCGGGCAGGCCCCAGCTGGCCAGCAGCTCCAGGCCCTCGGGCGAGTCAAAGACCTCATGCGCGCGATGAATCCAGCACGAATCGACACCCAGTGCATAGGCGGCGTTGAGCAAGTTGCCCATGGCGAGCGAGCCGTCTTCCAGATGTGTGGGCACGCTGCGGTCAACCAGCACCACCACAACGGTCTTGGCGCCATAGAAGGGGTCGCTGTTGCTGCCCATGACCTGGGCGTTGAGCTGTGAGAGACGCTCGACGGTCGCGGGGTCGGTGACGGCGACAAACGTCACCGGCTGGCGGCCCATACCGCTCGGTGCATATTGGCCGGCTTCGATAATACGTGCAAGCTTTTCGGCCTCGACGGGACGATCGCTGTATTTGCGGCAGCTGCGGCGGTGAATGAGCGCTTCGATAGTCTCCATGGTGTCTCCTTGCGGTGGCGTTGCAGATGCCCCGTTCATACCCGTCGGGCTCAACGATAGACGGTCAATTGCCCGGCAAAAGGATAGATTCCAATTGGGAAAGTAGGTTTGCATAAAAGTACCTTCAAAATGTGACAAACCAATGGGATGATTAAACGTTTTATCCCGTCTGCCCTGCGGTTTTTACCACTTGCCTAAATGACGAACGCATAACCTCTGATAAAGGTTTTACTAAAGGAGTACCAACGTTTATCAACGCGCCGTGGTGCGCTGGGCCAGGAGGTAACTATCATGTTCCAGGCTGGAGATGTCGTCGAGACCGATTTCGAAGGATTTCTGAAGCTGCTGCGTTCCAAGACGCGCGCTTTTGTGACGATTGACGATCACGAGTACTACATCACGCACACCGATGGCTATTGGCGTGTTCAGGATTGCGAGGCCCTCAACGATAAGGGCCACTTTACTGACTGCTCCGAGCTGGTCAACACGCTCTGCGAGGTCGTCGAGCTGCCTTGGATCAGCGGCAAAAGCCTGCACGATAGCTTCTCGGGCGCTACGGTCTACGAGGCCGTCGCCGCTTAACAGGCAATGAAACCCGATTTTCACGTGACCGCTGGCGCCGCCCCCGCGCCGGCGGTCTTTTTCTGTCGATAGGCCATAAAAGTGTAGGCATTTGCGGAGAGCCTGTTGACGATAGTCAAAACTCGGACTAATCTAGAGACACGAAATTGGTCAAAAATCGGACAATCGAATGGTGGGATAGATGAATAGCGCGGTTACGCCGGTCGACTTCGACCGGTTGCTCAATAGACTCGACCATATCTATTCGGAGTTCTCGCGCGCCTGCGGCCTTTCGGACTGCGCTTACTGGATGCTCGTCGATACCAGCACGGCAGGCGGCAGTATTGCCGTAAGCCGTCTGACAAGCGAATGGTTCTACAGCAAGCAGACCATCAACTCGGCAATTAAAACCTTGACGGCGCGGGGCTTTGCAACGTTGGAGTTTGCCGAAGGCAGCCGTAAGAACAAGATTGTGCGTTTGACCGAAGCGGGCATGCGGTTTGCCGAGCAATATGCGCTGCCGGCGCAAGAAGCCGAGCAACAGGCCTTCGAAGTGCTCGAGCCCTGGGAACAGCGTGAAATCATGCGCCTAATCGAAAAATTTTCCCATGCGCTCGGCGATGAGTGCGATGTCTTTAAGCAGCATATCGCTGCCGAGAATCAAGGTGAGGGTGAGTCGTGCGACTATTAATGAGGTTTTTGAAGCCCTATCGAGGGCTTGTCGCCGTGACGCTGCTGGCGCTGCTGGTGGATAACGTCGGTACGCTGTTGGTTCCCACGATGCTAGCGAACATGGTCAACACCGGTATTACCACGGGCGATGTCGACTACATCTTATGCAACGGCCTATACATGTTTATCGCGACGAGCATGGCTAGCGGCGGCACGGTGCTGGGCTGCTATCTTTCGGCGCGTCTGGCGGCTAACGTGGCCTGCGACATCCGCAATGCCGTCTACGACAAATCACTCGAGCTGTCTGCCAGCGATTTTGAGCGCTTTGGCACCGGATCGATGATCACGCGCTCACTTAACGACATCAACGTGATTCAACAGGCGGTCCTTCAGACGATTCAGCTGGTGCTGCCGGTGCCGTTCCTGGCGGTGGCGGGCATCATCTTCGCTTGGCTCATCGATCCGGCCATGGGCGTGCTTCTGGGCGTCGTGGTTGCGATCGTGCTGGTTGCGGCGGTCTTTACGGTTGCCAATGCGGCGCCGATTTTTATGCGATTGCAGGGTTTTATCGACCGCATGAACGTGGTGCTGCGCGAGAACATCGTGGGCGTGCGCGTCATCCGTGCGTTTAACAAGGAGCGTCGTGAGGAACAGCGCCTGGACGAGGTGTTCAGCGATTACGCGGCCAACGCCATCAAGGTCAACCACCTGTTTGTGGGCCTCGACAGCTCCACCTTCTTTTTGATGAACATCGCCGAGGTGGCGGTGCTGTGGGTGGGCGGTAACCGGGTGGGCGCCCATGCCATTCAGATTGCGAGTATCTCGGCGGTGCTGGAGTATGCAATTCTGATCCTGTTCTTTGTGATGATGGCCCAGATGGTGGTGCTGACGCTTCCGCGTGCTGCCGCGTGCCTGAACCGTGCGCAGCAGGTGTTGGAGATTGAACCGAGCATCGTGGACGGCGAGCGTACACTGGGTGACGGGGCGCCCGCCTCCGAGGACGATGCGGATGCTGTTGCCGTGTTCGACCACATGTCGTTTCGCTTTGACGATGCCGACGAGGACACCCTGTGCGACCTGAGCTTTGCCTGTCGTCGCGGTCAGACGACCGCGATTGTGGGCTCGACGGGCTCGGGCAAGTCGACGGTGGCAAAGCTTCTGCTGCGCTTCCACGATGCCACCAAGGGCGCCATTCGCCTGGACGGCATCGATCTGCGCGAGCTTTCGCAAGATGAGATTCGCGGGCGCATCGCCTATGTGCCGCAGAAGGCGTGGCTGTTCTCGGGCACCGTGGCAAGCAATCTGCGCTTTGGCAACGAGGACGCGACCGAGGCGGACATGCTTCATGCGCTGCAGGTTGCCCAGAGCACCTTTGTGCTCGATCAGCCGCAGGGGCTCGATACTCCGGTTGCCCAGGGCGGTACGAACTTTTCGGGCGGCCAGCGCCAGCGTCTGGCAATCGCCCGTGCGCTCATGAAGCATGCCGATCTGTATATCTTCGATGACAGTTTTTCGGCCCTGGACTTTAAAACCGATGCGGCCTTGCGCCATGCGCTGCAGGACGAGACGCGCGACGCCGCGGTGCTCATCATCGCGCAGCGCATCTCGACGATTTTGCATGCCGACCAGATTGTCGTGCTCAAGGATGGCGAGGTCGTGGGCCTGGGCGCGCACGAGGAACTTATGGAAACCTGCGAGGTGTACCGCGCCATCGCGGAATCGCAGATGAAGGGAGGTGAGTAGCATGACCGAGGAGCTCAAGAAGCGCAGCGACGCTATCGATGCCGTCGTTGTGGACGCGGCCGAGGAAGCGGTCGAGCAGTCTGCCGCGTCGACCGAGCTGGATGCCGCCGCCAGGGCCGCGGCCGAGCGCGAGGCTCGTCGCCAGGCACTGTACGAGGAAAACGAGCGTGCCGAGGACGAGCGCGCCCGTGCCGAGGCAGAGCGTATGCGCGACGTGGACGACGAAGAAGAGGACGAGACGCCCCGGGACACCTGGGCGACGGTGCGCCGCTTGTGGAGCGAGGCCGCCGGCGACCATTGGCGCTTCTATATTGTATTCGCGAGCATTGTGTTCTACGTCATCTTTAACACCGCCGCGCCGGCATATAGCGCTCATGTTATCGACGAGCTGTGGGGCCATATACAGGTGGCGTTTGCCAGCGGAACGACCTTCAGCATCACCTGGGATCAGTGCGGTAAGACCATCTTTGTCTACTTTTTGATCTGGACAGCCGCCGGATCGTTCTATGCGCTGCAGAGTTTTTTGATGTCGAGCGTCGCCGAGCGACTCAACCTGCGTCTGCGCAACCGCATCGCGCAGAAGCTCAGCCGCCTGCCGCTCGCCTACTTTGACGCGCATCGACCCGGCGAAGTGGTCAGCCGCGCGACCAACGACTTGGACAAGATGTCCGAGAGTATGCAGCGCGGATTGCTGCAGCTGCTGGTATCAATCGGTACCGTGACGGGTGCCATCATCATGATGTTTGTCTATAGCGTCAAGCTCACGTTGGTCTTTTTGGGCTTTACGGCGGTATCGTTGCTGGTGACCAAGGTGGTTTCGCGCCGAACGCATGATGTGACGGGCGAGCGTCAGGAGTGGGTGTCCAAAATCACGAGCGCGGTCGAGGAAGGCTATTCAGGCCGTTTGGTGATTCGCGCATTCAACCGCGAGCATCAGAGCTCTGCCGAGGTGCACGAGGCCTCGAGGGAGCTGGCGCGCGTGAGCACCAAGGCCGACTTTATGATTAACGCCGTCGGTCCCGCGGTGCGCTTTATCGGCCGCTTGGCACAGATCGTGATTGCACTTGTGGGCTGCAGCATGTTGGTTGCCGGGCATATGACCGTCGGCGTGTTCCAGGCGTTCTTCCAGTTTATCTACGAGGCATCCGAGCCCATGACGCAGCTGTCGTTGACTTTCAACTCGCTGCAGAGCGCGCTGGCGAGTGCGGAGCGCGTGTTCGACCTGCTCGATGAGCCCGAGATGGAAGCCGATCCGCTGCCGGGTGAGGCTGCCAGGCTGCCGGGTCGCATTGAGGGCCGCGTCTCCTTTGAGCACGTGCGTTTTGGTTATTCGTCCGACAAGCCGCTTATGCGTGACGTGTCGTTTACCGCCGAGCCGGGCCAGAAGATCGCCGTGGTGGGAACCACGGGCGCAGGCAAGACCACGCTCATCAACCTGCTCATGCGCTTCTACGAGATTGACGGCGGGCGCATTACGCTCGACGGCGTGGACACGAGCTGTATGGACCGCGGCGAGCTGCGCCAGCAGTTTGGCATGGTGCTGCAGGACGCCTGGCTATTCGATGGCACGATTGCCGAAAACATCGCCTACGGCTGTCCCGAGGCGACGCGCGACGAGGTCGTGGCGGCTGCGCGCGCCGCGCAGGTCGACTTCTTTGTGCGCACCATGCCGCAGGGTTATGACACGCGGGTGGCCAACGATGCCGAGAGCATTAGCCAAGGGCAGCGTCAACTGTTGACCATCGCACGCGTGCTGCTCAACAACCCGGCGATTCTCATCCTGGACGAGGCGACGTCGAGCGTGGACACGCGTACCGAGCTCGCCATCGGTCGCGCCATGGACGCGCTTATGCGCGGGCGCACCAGCTTTGTGATCGCGCATCGCCTGTCGACGATCGTGGACGCCGACCTGATCTTGGTCATGGATCACGGCAACATTATCGAGCAGGGCACGCATAAGGAGTTGCTGGCTGCCGAGGGCGCCTACGCCGACCTCTATCTGAGCCAGTTCGCATAATGCGACATGGGGACGGCCCCCTTGTCGCATCGGAAATAAGGCGCGCCGGGGATAGATTCCCTGGCGCGCCTTTGCGCTGGCATGAATGTTGTCATTGGCCGTCCGCGTCTAGCGTTCGTCCACAAGTTTGGCAACGAGGGCTTTGAGCTCGGCTACCTCTTGCTCGAGTTCTTTGACGCGGCGGGCGTTCTCGGTGATGCCCTGACGGTTGAGGGCGGACTGCTCGGCGGCATCGTCAGGCATATACTCGCGGTGATGCTTGGCGTCGAAGCTCTCCTCGAACACGCGGCAGCCGTTGCGCTTGATGATGCGTCCCGGTACGCCCACGACGGTGCAGTTGTCGGGCACGTCCTTGACGACAACCGAGTTGCCGCCGATTTTGACGTTGTTGCCGATGCGAATGTTGCCGAGCACCTTGGCGCCCGTGCCCACGGTGACGTTGTTGCCCAGGGTGGGGTGGCGCTTGCCGGTTTCGTTGCCGGTGCCGCCAAGCGTGACGCCCTGGTAGAGCACGCAGTTGTCGCCCACGATGGTGGTTTCGCCGATGACGACGCCCATGGCGTGGTCGATAAAGAAATGCTTGCCGATCTGTGCAGCGGGATGAATCTCGACCCCGGTGATGTGGCGGGTGATTTGCGAGAGCACACGGGCGAGCGAGCGATGACCGTGCTCCCACAGCCAGTGCTCGGGCACGTGGTTCCACTTGGCGTGCAGGCCAGGATAGGAAAGGAAGATGACCAGACCGTTTTGCGCGGCGGGGTCCTGTGCCTGGACGGTCTTGATGTCCTCGCGAATGGTATTGATAAAGCTCACCGGCCGCCCTCCCTTAGCGCCATGGCAATGCGATTCAATAAAGTATAGCGATTCGCTAGGGATTAGGAAGAATAATCTTGGCGGCTTTGCATGACAGGTGTCAGTTATGCAAACTTACTGGTAATGGAGTCATGCTTTTGTGGGGTTGCGCACGAGGGGGCACCGCAACCGTATACTGGTCAACTTGGACGTATCCGCGCCCACAACTGAGAGGTTTTACTTCATGGGTTTCATCAATTTTATCGCCGAGCTACTCAAAGACCCGCGCACCGCGATTGCCAGCTGGATCGCCGCCGGCCCGCTTATGGCCTACGGCTGCGTGTTCCTCATTATCTTCGTTGAGACAGGCGTGGTGTTCTTCCCGTTCCTTCCCGGCGATTCACTGCTGTTTGCTTCGGGCTTCTTTGCCCATAACGGTGGCTTTAACATCGTGGCCCTGCTGGCCGTAGCATGGGCCGCTGCCATCCTGGGAGACCAGTGCAACTTTATGATCGGTCACTTCTTTGGCAAAAAGATCATCGCTTCGGGCAAGGTCAAGGCCATGACGCCCGAGCGTATCAAAAAGTCCGAGGACTTCTTGGACAAGTGGGGTCACCTGGCCATCTTCCTCGGCCGCTTCTTCCCGTTTATCCGCACCTTTGTGCCCTTCATTGCCGGCATGGGCGGCATGCACTGGCGCAATTTTGTCATCTACAACGTGCTGGGCGGCATTACCTGGTCGACGGTCTTTACGCTGCTGGGCTACTTCTTTGGTGGCATCCCCTTTGTGCAGGAGCACTTTGAGTTGCTGATCATTGGCATCGTAGCCGTGTCGATCATCCCGACTGTAGTCGGCCTGGTTAAGGCTAAGCTGGGCAAACAGAACGCGTAGTTCGAGCTGGCGCACAAATCGCGTCGTTGAGGCCCGTCACCGTTTACGGTGGCGGGCCTCTTTAGTTTCGGTCAAATGAAAATACTTTACTTAGTTAAAGAAAAACGTTTTATCCGACGCGCGCGGGGAGTACAATCTCGTCCATGCGAATCGACGTGCCATCGGCTTCGATGTTGCCCGCGTGTCCCGTCCGGCTCTACGCTCCGGGCGTGCGACGTTGCGACACGGTCGGCCTCGGTCCTTGCGTGCGGGTTCGCGAGTATGCAACTGTGTATGTAAGGAGCGACATATGACTGTCGAGAAGAAGGATATCGATTGGGGTAGCCTCGGCTTTGGCTACATGAAGACCGATTACAGCTACGAGGCTCATTGGAAGGATGGCGAGTGGGACGAGGGCGGCCTGACCACCGATCACACCATGCATGTCTCCGAGTGCGGCGGCATCTTCCATTACTGCCAGGAGGTCTTTGAGGGCCTGAAGGCCTACACCGCCGCGGATGGCAGCATCGTCTGCTTCCGTCCCGACATGAACGCTGAGCGCATGTATAACTCTGCCCAGCGCCTCGAGATGCCGCCGTTCCCCAAGGACAAGTTCGTTGAGGCCGTCAAGCAGGTCGTTTCTGCCAACGCCGCCTGGGTTCCGCCTTTCGGCTCCGGTGCGACCCTGTACGTGCGTCCGTTTATGATTGGCTCTGGTGACGTGATTGGCGTGGCTCCTGCTCCTGAGTACACGTTCCGCATTCTCGTGACTCCGGTCGGTCCGTACTTTAAGGGCGGCCTTAAGCCCGTTAAGCTGCGCGTTTCCGAGTATGACCGTGCAGCCCCGCATGGCACCGGCAACATCAAGGCCGGCCTGAACTACGCCATGTCCCTTAAGCCCACGATGGAGGCCCATCGCGAGGGCTATGCCGAGAACCTGTATCTTGACTCCGAGTCTCGCACCTATGTCGAGGAGACCGGTGGCGCCAACGTCCTGTTCGTGAAAGAGGACGGTACCCTCGTCGTTCCGCAGTCGCACACCGACTCGATCCTGCCCTCCATCACCCGTCGCTCGCTCGTTCAGGTCGCTCAGGACCTGGGCATGACCGTTGATCAGCGTCCCGTCGAGTGGGCCGAGGTCAAGGCCGGCACCTTTGTCGAGTGCGGTCTGTGCGGCACCGCTGCTGTTATCTCCCCGGTCGGCGAGATTGACAACAAGGTTTATGGTGCCGACGAGACCGTGACCTTCCCGGCTGGCTGCACCGAGATCGGCCCTGTTATGAAGAAACTTCGCGAGACCCTGACTGGTATTCAGTCTGGTGCTGTCGAGGATAAGCACAACTGGGTTTACACCGTCGCGTAAGCTGTCTTGTATGTTCGGCCCGAGGGCGACCTTCCTTTCCGGCGCGTCCTCGGGCATGAAAGAACCCCCGCTGCGCACTACGTGAACTGCACCCCAAAACTTGGACGGCTTAAATAAGAACTACGCCGCAAGGGACTGTCTCCGGAACTCCTCCGGGGTCAGTCCCTTCAGTTTAACCTGGCGCCTCCTCGTG
>NZ_JBQHST010000034.1:0-27407 GCF_052066095.1 Collinsella sp. HCP28S3_B9 | reverse complement strand
GGCAGCGTCAGATGTGTATAAGAGACAGGTCACTCAAAGAGGACGGCATGACCAGAAGGTCTATGCCGTCCTCTTTTCATGCCAATTTGTTCGCTCTGGTGCCCGCTCGCTGGCATTGCCAAAACATCGACGTTACCGTGGTCCAAACTAGTCGTTGGGGACGTTCTTGTTTGACTGGTCGTTTAAGAGCGTCCCTAATGACTAAAGAACGTCCCCAACGACTAGTTGGGTTGCTAATTTGTGCGGGTTGTGGTTTTGTGACCTGCTGAAATTTAAGATACTGTACAACTGTACGTTAACTCATCTTCGTAGTATATTGCTACCCGCAAAACTCAATACCATTGTGCATCGAGACGTTAAAACGCCTTCGTACAATGGTTATCGATAGTACGATTCGATTCAACGACAGGATGGATGGTCCAAGCGTGAGTCTCGGCAGCAAACTATCCGATGCAAAGGTCTCCTTTGCAATCTTTAAACGCGACATCAAGCGATTGATCGTGAACCCCGTCGCCCTGGTGGTTACCCTCGGCGTGTGTGTTATTCCCTCGCTGTATGCCTGGTACAACATCGTTGCCAACTGGGATCCGTACGGAAACACCCAGGGTATCAAGATTGCCATCGCCAACAACGATCAGGGCACCCAAAACGACTTGGTGGGCGAGCTCAACGCAGGCGATAAGGTCGTCGATCAGCTCAAGGAGAACGATCGGCTGGGCTGGACCTTCGTCGATTCGGCGGCCGATGCCAAAGAGGGCGTCGAGAGCGGTGAGTACTATGCGGCCATCGTAATCCCCAAGAACTTCTCGGATAACCTGGTTTCGATGCTCGACGGCAACTACCATCAGCCCAAGCTTACGTACTACGTCAATGAGAAGAAGAGCGCTATTGCGCCGAAGGTTACCGACACCGGTGCCAACACCATCGAGGAGCAGATCAACTCGGAATTTGTCTCCACGGCGGGCGAGACCGTTGCCGGTATCGCCAAGGATGCCGGAGTCGATTTAAAGGACAAGGCAACCCAGACCCAGGATTCGCTGGCAAGTTCGGTGTCCGAAGCATCCGATACCTTGGGCGAGGTGCGTGGTTCGATTGGCGACATGAATGCCGCCATCGATAAGACGAGTGGTTCCATTGCCTCGGCAGATGCAGCACTTGCCGGTCTACAGGGTCAGGCGCCGTCGCTGACGCAGGCGATCTCCCAAGGCAACGACCTGCTGGGCGAGGCTCGCGCCACGGCGGGTAATTCCATCACCTCGCTCTCTAAGGCGCTCTCGGAGGGCAGCGCCGCGTTGAGCAAGACGTCGGCTTCCGCGTACACCGCAGTCGGAAAGATGACGGGTGCCTTGAAGTCCACAACCACTCGTATCGACAGCTCGCTCAAATCGCTTCAGGCGACGATCAAGCATAACAAGACTCTTATCGAGAGTCTGCAGAAGCTGGCCGACAGCGCGCCGACGGGCTCGGAAGAAGTTAATGCGCTGATCGCGTCTGCGATTGATATGCTTCGAGGGCAAAATGAGAGCCTTCAGGCCGTCAAGATTAATCTCTCCGATCAGTCAAGCGCTATTACGAATGACGCTTCGGCCGTTTCGAGCGCCAGCGACGCTATCGATACTGCAATTCGGACCGGTACGGCCAACATCAGCCAGGCTCAGACGGATCTTGGTCAAAATGCGCTGCCGAAGGCTTCCAGCGCGCTCGACTCTTTCTCGGTTGTATCGGGCGACCTAACCGGTATCGTGTCGGGCCTCACACCTACAATCGCCAATGCGCGCGGTACGCTATCGCAGCTCGATGCCACGCTCAAGCAGGCCAAGACCACGCTGTCCCAGACCGATGCCTCACTTGCCAAGGTTCAGGACAAACTTGCGACCGCTGCCAACGACATCGCGGCGCTGCAGACCTCCGAGTCCATGGGCGAGCTGTCTGATCTGATGGGCGTCGATGTCAATGACGTGGCAGATTTCATGGCATCTCCGGTTGAGTTGACGTCCAAGTCGATCTATCCGGTCAAGAGCTTTGGTTCGGGCATCGCTCCCTTCTACACTAATCTGGCGCTGTGGGTAGGCGGCTATGTGCTCATCGCCATCTACAAGCTCGAGGTCGATCGCGAGGGCATTGGCAGCTTTACGGCGCGCCAGGGCTACTTCGGCCGTTGGCTGCTGCTGGTGATCCTGGGCGCGTTCCAGGCCATTATCGTTACGGTGGGCGACCTGGTCATTGGCGTTCAGTGCGTCAATCCGCTGCTCTTTGTGCTGGGCGGCATCGCTATCTCGTTCACTTACGTCAACATCATCTATGCGCTGTCCACCACCTTTAAGCATATCGGTAAAGCCATTGGCGTCATTCTCGTCATTGTGCAGATCCCCGGCTCGTCGGGCATGTATCCCATCGAGATGATGCCCGGCTTCTTCCAGTGGCTGCATCCACTGCTGCCCTTCACCTATGGCATCAACCTGCTGCGCGAGACGGTCGGTGGCATGTATTCGTTCAACTACCTGTTCAACCTGTGCATCCTGGGCGTGTTCTTGATCGTGGCGCTCTTTATCGGCCTGCAGCTGCGTCCGCTGCTGCTCAACCTTAACCTGCTCTTTGATAAACAGCTTTCCACGACCGGTATGATGATTTGCGAGTCCAACGACCTGCCGCGCCAGCGCTATTCGCTGCGCACGGCCATGCGCGTCATGCTCGATTCGGATTCGTACCGTCGCGAGCTGCTCGATCATGCCGTGGCGTTTGAGCATCGCTACCCGTACTACATCAAGGGCGGTTTTGCCGCCGTGGTAGGCGTGCAGGTTCTGCTCTTTGTGCTTTCGACGGTGCTCGATATCGACAATAACGGCAAGATCATCCTGCTCGTTATCTGGATCATTTCGGTTATCGCCATCTGTGGCTGGCTCATCAATATCGAATATATCCGCGCGAGCCTCAATACCCAGATGCGTATCTCGGCGCTTTCGGACGAGGACCTTCGCCGCGAGATGCGCGAGCACACGGCTGCCATCCCTGCCGCCCGTCGCATGTTTGGCTTGAATGCGAGCGAGCGGGGCACCAAGGACAGCGAACAGCCCACGAGCCGTCTGCCGCATATCGGTGCGCATCGTAAGGCTCAAGATGCCGACGGCGTTGACAACGTAAACGGAAACGACGGGGGCACCGCCCCGCTCGGCAAGCACTCCAAAGGAGGTGAGGCATAAATGAAGAACATCCTGCATCTGTTTAAGCGCGATGTCCAAAACGTGTCTCGCTCCGTGATCGGCATGATTGTCGTGATGGGCCTCATTATCGTGCCGTGCCTGTATGCGTGGTTTAACATCGCCGGCAGCTGGGATCCGTACGGCAACACCGGCAACCTTAAGATCGCCGTGGTCAACACCGACGAGGGCTACGAGAGCGATCTGATTCCCGTCGAGGTCAACGTGGGCGAAAACGTAACCGCCACCCTGCGCGGCAACGAGAACTTCGACTGGGTCGTCCTCAACGACCGCGATAAGGCGATCGAGGGCGTTAAGTCGGGCACGTACTACGCTGCCGTCGTTATCCCTAAAACGTTTAGCGCCGACATGATGACGCTTTTCTCGACTGAGGTGAAGCACGCCGATATCGAGTTTTACGAGAACCAGAAGGCCAACGCCATTGCCCAGATTGTGACCGAGAAGGGCTCGAGCGCCGTCCAGAGCCAAGTCAATGAGACCTTTACCAAGACCATCACGACCATCGGCCTTAAGACGGTGTCCAGCCTGCTCGATTACATGAGCACCGACCAGGTGAGCAACTTTATCGCCAACCTGTCCTCGACGCTGGGCGATTCGGTCCAGGACCTGCAGGACATTCAGGCCAGCGCAACGTCGCTTGCGGGCATTTTGAGCTCCACGTCCGATTCGCTGACGTCGGCGAGCGGTATGCTCAAGCAGTCCGGATCGACCGAGGAGTCGGTGAAGCAGCTCATGCAGCATGCCGAGAGCGGTATTGCCGATTCCGAGCAAGCGCTCAAGTCCGCCAGCGATGCGATCGATGCTGCTATTGATGGGAGCGCAGGTTCGTTCGATAACGTTTCTACCGAGCTCGAAAAGGCATTCGGCACTGCAAACCAGCACGTCAAGCTTACGGTGTCCCAACTCGATGCTGCCGCCTCGGCCCTCAATGCGCGCGCCAAGGATATCGATGATATGGCCGATCAGCTCTGCAGCCTTGCCGACCAGGTGAGCGATGAGAATTTGAAGGACGGCCTCAAGTCCGCCGCGACGTCGCTGGGCGGAATCGCCGATGAGTACGGCAACAATGCCAATGAGCTGACGAATATCGCGACGTCGCTCACGAAGAGTATGACGGAGGTCATCAACTCGCGTGCCAAGGTCGACCAGGCCATCGCCGATGCCAAGGCCGGCATCGCGGGCGCCAAATCCGATTACGATTCCACGTTCTCGGTTAAGGCCAAGGAGCTCAAGAAGACCGTCTCGGGCATTCTAGACTCGCTCGATGGTATCTCGGGCGATCTGGATAGCGCCGTAGACGGCCTGACCGCTGCTTCCGGTTCGCTGGCAAAGGGCCTCTCCAAGGCTGCGACGCTGGTCAACAAGGCTTCCGATCAGCTGGGTGAGGCGTCGGACAAGATCGGCGCGTTTAAGGACGAGCTCGACGGCGCCTTGATGTCGGATGACCTCGCTACGATCAAGACGATGATCGGCAATGATCCCGAGGGCCTCGCCGCGTCGCTTTCTGGCCCCGTTGCGCTCGATCGCAAGCCGGTCTACCCGATTCGCAACTACGGTTCGGCCATGGCGCCGTTCTATACGATTCTGTCGCTGTGGGTGGGTTCGATTGTGCTGGCAGCCATGATGAAGGTCTCGGTCGACGATGAGCTTATCAACGAGCTCATCCCCGTACGCCTGCACGAGATCTATTTGGGCCGCTACTTGTTCTTTGGCGGCTTGGCCTTGCTGCAGGCGACGCTCGTGTGCGCCGGCGATATCTTGTTCTTTGGAATCCAGTGCGACAACCCGCTGCAGTTTGTGCTGGCGGGCTGGATCGCGAGTCTCGTGTTCTCCAATATCGTCTACACGCTTACGGTTTCGTTTGGCGATATCGGCAAGGCGCTCGCTGTCGTGCTGTTGGTCATGCAGGTCGGTGGTTCGGGCGGCACATTCCCCATCGAGATGACCGGTCCCGTGTTCCAGGCGATCTACCCGTTCCTGCCGTTTACCCATGGCATCAATGCCATGCATGCCGCCATGGCTGGCGCCTACCATATGGAGTACTGGGTTGAGCTGGGTATTCTGGCGAGCTATCTGATTCCGTCGCTGGCCCTGGGTGTGGTCTTCCGTCGTCCAGTCATCAAAGCCAACGACTGGATTATCGAAAAGCTGGAGTCGACAAAGCTAATTTAGTGCGGCAACGTTAACGCTGATGTAGCACTAATGCCAGCGAGCGAGCCGCATTTGCGCCAAGGTGACGTGAAATGAAAGGGCGCTGACCTTCTGGTCGCGCCCTTGAAATTGAACGTCAGATTGGCGTGAATGCGGCTCGCGCAGCGTCGGCCGGTCCGCCGTTCGGTAGAACGGCGGAACAAAACGCTTTAGTGGGCTGAATTGCGTGGGCTGCTTGATTGTTGCTACAGTTGCGGGGCGTGCCGGGGGTCCGGCGCGTCCCGTTTTTATTTGACCATGAGGCGGCATGCGGTCGCGCGCGTGCGGACACCACGCCCAGACCGAGCGCGAGGATGCCCTATGGCCCATCATGCTGTTATTGAAATCGAAAATATGCCCGATAGCCCTGTAGCCCGCGAAGACCTGGGTGCCGGTGGTGCCTCTCGCGGTGCCGGTGCGCGCTCGCCGCTGTTCTGGAAGGTCTTGCTGCTTTCGATAGCGGTCATCTGGGGCTATTCCTTTACCACCATGAAGGACGCGCTCGATACCATTCCGGTGTTCGAGCTGCTCTACATTCGCTTTCTTCCGGCGTCGCTGGTCATGCTTGCCGTCTTCCACAAGCGCATTGTTGCCCATTTCAACGCTCGAAATCTGATTGTTGGACTTGGCATGGGCGCGCTCATGTGGGGTGCCTACGGTTTGCAGACGATTGGCCTGGCGCAGACCACGGCAGGCAAAAGCGCGTTTTTGACGGGCACGTACTGTATCTTGGTTCCGTTTGCGAGCTATGTCCTAAGCGGCGAAAAACTTACCCGTTACAACTTGGGCGCCGCGTTGCTGTGTCTGGCGGGTATTGGCTTGGTGGCGCTTGATAGCGTCGAGTTCAATGCCGGCGATGTTATTACGCTGGGCGGCGCGGTCTTCTTTGCCATCCAGATGGCGGTGGCCGCTAAGTACGGTCGCAAGATGGACATCAACGTCATCACGTTTTGGATGTTTGCGGGCAACGGTGTGCTGTGCCTGATCTCTTCGCTGCCGTTCGAGACCCAGGCGCCTTTATCCGTGTGGACGCCGAGCTTTATTGGCGTGATGGCATTTCTCTCGGTGGGCTGCACATGCGTGGGTTTGCTCATCCAAAACGTGGGCTTGGCGCATGTCCCGGCCTCGACGGGCTCACTACTGCTTTCGATGGAGTCGCCATCGGGCGTGCTGTTCTCGGTGCTGCTGATGGGGGAGGTGCTCACCTCGCGTTTGCTTGCCGGCTTTGCGCTCATCTTCCTGTCGATTATCTTGAGCGAGACGCACTTTGACTTTTTGCGTAACTCTCCGTTAGACCAGCGTTGACGTAATAATGTCCCGTCCCCGCCCTAAGATGAATGTCGCCAAACATCAACATCGAAGAGACGGGGACGGGATGCTGGACATCATACTCCATGAGATGGAGGGGCTCTCCCTCGGGGAGAAGCGTGATCTCATCTGTGCCACGAAGGCGGCGGTCGCGCGCGAGCTTGGCAAGCAGGCAGATGGCGCGACGCCCAGATCATGCCCCCGGTGCGGCTCTTCCTCCTTCATCAGGAAAGGGCACAATGCCGACGGCTCCCAGCGCTGGCTCTGCAAGGGGTGCGGGAGGACATTCTCGTCCAAGAGCAGGGGCCTGCTCGCCGCCTCGAAGCTCGATGCCACGACCTAGGCGCTCTTCGTGGAAGCAACGCTTTCGGGCTCAAGCCTGAGGCAGTGCGCGAAGACGTGCCATGTGTGCCTCAGGACCTCCTGGTTCATGCGCATGAGACTCTGCGAGGTTATGGAGCGCTCGCTTCTCGCCTTCAGGACCGGACCTTCGGTCTCCTGGCAGGTAGACGGCGCCTACCTCGACGAGTCCCTCACGGGAAACAGGGCAAGGAGTGCTGCCAAGATGCCGAGGAAGCCCCACAAGCACGGCGGCGCCGTCCATGCGCGCGGCATCTCCAACCTCAAGGTCTGCGTCATCTGCGGAGCCAATGATGCCGGAGACGAGCTCTGCCGCGTGGCCGACAGGGGAAGGCCGAAGGATGAGGCCCTGAGAGACGCCATCAAGGGTCTCGGTCCTGGCACCTGGGTGGCGACCGACGCCCATCAGGGCTACAAGCGCGTGCTTCCCGCCCTCGGCATCACCGAGCATGCCGCCACCGACACGCGCCTGCAGAAGGACGGCGAGCTTGGCATGGTCAACGCGATGCACCAGAGGCTGCGCATCTTCCTTGCCCCATTCCACGGCGTATCCACCAAGTGGCTGGACCACCACCTCTCCTGGTTCCTTTGGCTCGAGCAGGCAAGGCGCTCGGACGCAGACGGGCTTCAGACGCTTTCCGGCCAGAGCGCCTGCGGCTTCTACGAGCATACGAGGCGCCAGATGATCGATCGTCCCCAGCCCTTCTGGGACTATTGGCAACGGCAGGGAGCGGCTACGTCAATGCTGGTCTAACAGAGAGACTGCTGTCCATGCCAGAAAGATGTACACGCATCCATAGACATTCAGCGACGTGCTCGTCACGGACACTCAGCACCCATTGCGGCTATGAGGTGCACCTTTGCAGATTGAAGGAGTCAAAGCAAGGTTCCTGGCCCGTGCTCTGGCAAGCCCGGAAAGATATCCTCCCGATTCCGTGAACGGCATACGTTGCTCCGGCGCAGGCTCGAAGAAAGGCCTCAGGCAGCAAAGAAGGCCCGCACAGATGGCGGGCCTTCGCTTCCTATCTCTTCTTCTGTCCGGGCAAAAGGGTGTCTGGCTCATCACTGCCGGATGGTCCCTGATCCCGTGCTTTCTTCTTGAGCTTTGCCTTCTTGCGGAAACGGTATACAACGATATCGAGGACAAGGGCAATGACAGCAACAGCCACGATAAGGACAGCCCATTCACGGGCGCCCCAGTGCCTGTTCTGAAGCGTTGATGCTTCCTGTGCTTCTTCCTGCGAATAGTCGGTCCTCACGCAATGGACCAGAAGCCGATGGTCGTTCACGCCGTAAGGCGTGCAGGTGACAAGCGTCAGGAGGTCCTGGCCTGGCTGGATTGCAAGCGATGAGGTCTCGTTCGGCCAGACCACCTCCGAAGAGGTGACACGGTAGGCCAGGATGTCTCCCATCGTATGCAGCAGGACGATGTCGCCTTCCTCGAGCTCGTGGATATCGTCGAACATCCTGAGATTCCGCATGCCGGAGTGTGCCGTAAGGACCGTATGCGTCGATGTTCCTCCGACAGGAAGGCTCGAGCCTTCAAGATGTCCCACACCTGCCATCAGGACCGCATCTGAGGTGCCATGATAGATCGGCATGCTGACATTGATCGAGGGAATCTCGATCCAGCTCATCATGGGGTCGTTCTCATAGGTAAGCTGCTGGCCATAGGAAACGATATCGTCCTCGGGTATCGAGGGCTCATCGCCGGCAAGCACGGCATTGTAGCTCTGTGCCTGCTGGAGATACCACTGCTTCTGGTCAGCAGGAAGTGCATCGACCTCGGCCGTGACCTTCGAGATCGTAGCACCAACGCCCTGGCTTTCGAAGTAATCGACCACCCACGGCCACACGAGAAGGCCGACACCGAAAAGGATCACCAGAGCCGTGATGAGCCTGTCTGCCCAGCGCGGCAGTCTGCGTCGGGCTTTCTTCTTTCCCTCACCTTTTCCCAAACAATCTCACCTTCTCAAAGAACAGGCCCCGCACAAGCGGGGCCTGCCGGAACATGAATGACGTGCAGGACAGATGCTACTCAGCGCTGTTCTCGTCACGCTTGCGGGAACGCACAAGATGCGTGATACCGAAGGCAAGGACGACGCCACCGGCAACCCAGGTAAGGGTCACGCCCGCCTGGCCGGTAAGAGGCAGGCTCATGCCCGCCTTGTCCTTGACGACCAGGTCGATCACGCCGTCATAGACGTTGATGGCGGACACGTTGGCGTTCGAGGTCTGGACGCGAATCGTGTCGATGTCGCCCGTGGCCTCCTTGTAAACGGGATAGATCTGGAAGGTGAAGCTGGGCACCGTGTTGTACCCCTCGGGAGCCTGGGTCTCGACGACCGTGTACTCGCCCGCGTCGAGCCCGCTCACCGCGATGCTGCCGTCGGAATTAGACGTGAACTCGTGTTTCTCATCGCCCAGCGTGCCATCCTGCTGCACGTACATCTTGCCCGCGCCCTCGTCGGCACCGGTGGCCTGGATGGTGAACTTGGCGCCCTGAAGGCCCTTGGAGTTATCCGAACTGTCGACCTTCATGAGCATGAGCTGGTAGGTGTAGTCGCGCACCGTCGCCGGCGTGGTGTCGCCGTGATCGTTAGTGCCCGGGTTGTTGGAGTACGTGAGCGTCACCGTGTTGTCGTTGGATTTGCTGGCAACCATTGCCTTGTTGTTGAGCTTGGCCGTGTAGTACACGTTCACCACGGAATTGGACGTGATGGGGATAACGTTGCCGTCCGCGTCCTTCACCGTCTTGAGGTCGTCGATGGTAACAGTGAGCGTGTTGGTGTCAGAGTCGAGGGAGACCTTGTAGCCATCGGCGCGCACCTGGGTCTCGGTCTGGGCGGCATCCCCCGTTGCCGGGTTCTGAACCATCACCTTCACAGAGGTGGAATCGGCAGTGAGCCCCGAGTCGAGGACGTCGCTGAAGGAGTAGTAGTACGTGTCGTAGCTCGCAAGCGCCGTGGCGACCGTGCCCGTGAGCTTGTAGTCGACGTTCTGGCCGATCTGGGAGTCCGCAACCTTTGCCCAGTCGGAGCCCTTCGCGTCGTTCTTGATGTACTTGTTGACCGTGGGCAGGCTCGACTTCTGGTCGACCGTCACCGCGCTGCCGCCGACCACCGCGTAGATGGGTGCCGTGCCCACCTTGTCGATCAGGTCGCTCGTCGTGTTGCTGTCGGTCACGAACAACCAGTAGCCCTCATCGAGCGTCGCCTTGGTGCCGGGTGTGATCGTGGTCGCAGTCGCGCCCGCCGTGCGCATGGCGACGGCAATCTTGCCAAAGGCATCGTTGGCGTTGACGACGGTGGCCGACCCCGACCCAGACGCATGCTCGCTCAGCCAGTCGGCTGCATCCTGCGCGGACGTGCCCGCGTAGGTGGGCTCGACGGCCTTGATCGCGGCCTCGACAGCCGTCTGGGCTTGGGTGCTGCCCCAGACGATGTTTGACACCGCCTTGGACGTCGTGGCGCCCACCGTCTGGTCGGCAACGTCCGCCTTGAAGAGCTGATAGCCCAACAGCGTCGTGGTATCCGACGAGACATGCGTGTTCGCTTTGATCGTGATGTCGCCCTGGGTCGCCGTCCCGTCTGCCGCGAACGCTGCGACCGGTGCCGCGACCGGGCCGAGGGCCATCGTGAGCGCCAGGCCTGCTGCTATGGCCTTTGCGGCAATGCTTGTGTGCTGCTTCATAGTGTCCTCCATTTATTTCATACGTGGATCTAAGTCTGTCTGCAATCGCGGGATGTTTCCTGCATCCAGCATCCGTACCTAAAGCCTGTCTCCCCCTCTTCTTCTGAGAAAGCCTGCCACTATCAGAATGGCTGCTCCTAGGACCACAAGCCCCAGAGCAAGGCCAGAAGGGTTCAGATCGCTCATGTCGGGAAGGCCAAGCTTCTCGAGGATGGAAGTCTCTTCATGGATATTGGGCACCGATACCGTAGCCATGCCGCTTGCGCTGTCAAAGCCAGACGTCTTGAGCGGAGACTCTGCAGAAAGCTCGGCTTCAGCTGGAGTCCCCGTAGCAGGGCCAGACACGATCTGGTTCGGCTCGTAAGGAACCGCAAGCGTGATGGTCCGTGTCCCCGCAAATGCGCGGTATCCGGCCGGTGCCGAAACTTCCTCCACCGTGAAGGTGCCCGCGTCGACACCTCGGACGGAGATAGTGCCGTCGCTTCCGGTCGTGATAGTCGCCTCATTGGAAGACCAGGTGCCATCCGTGGTCAGATAGCGTCCCTTGTCGTCTCTGATCCTCAGCACCGCTCCGGACAGCGGCGTGCCGTCATCTGCGTCGCGCTTCGTGAGGATGAGATTCCAGCTATAGGCAACCGCCTTGGATTCCTGTGTAGTGGTCGTCTCGGTCGAATAGGTCGACTTTGGATAGATGAGCGTAACGGTATTCACATTGCCGTTCCCCATGCCGGTCCCGAGAGATGCACTCAGGGGCGCATCATAGACAACGACAACCTGCACTCCTTGGGAGGCATCGATTGCATGGGCCTTGACAGCCTCCACCAGATCGAGCGCGACCTTGAAGCTTCCGCCATCTGCTGCAGGCGTATAGATGTGTGTATATTCCTCATCGCCGAGCTCTGTCCAGCCTTGGGAAACCTCAAGACCAGTCTCCCATACGTCTGCGGCTGCAAGAGCAAGGTAGACATGGATATCGGAAGGCTCGGCAAGACCGACACCAAGCGTGTCATCGAAGACGATCTTGTAGGAGGTGTAGCTCGTGAGGATGGAAGGCACTGTTGCATCGAGACGCCAGAAAAGGTCGTCTCCTGCTGTGGCATCCGCCTGCTTCTGCCAGGCATCGTTCGAGTCCTCGAGCACCTGCTTTTCCACCGTCGGCACGCCAGACTTGGCAGCAACCGTCACATCGGAACCGCCAACCACAACAAGGATGGCAGAAGTTCCGGACTGGTCCTGGCCGATGCTCGAATCCTTGTTCACGACAATCCAGTAGCCCGCGCCCAGAGACTTGGGCACGCCCGCTTCAAGGGTCTCCCCATCAGCTGCCTTCTGCAGCAGAGCAGAAGCGATTGCGTAAGGAACAGAACCCTGGGGAGCAGCAGAGCCGCTTTGGACATTGCTTCTGATCCATTCAGCAGCATCGTTTGCATCTGCGACGCTTTCAGCACTTACCGACGGATTGGCGCTCTTGATTGCCTCGGGGACAACCGAGGCGGCTATGTCGGTTGCCCACGCGATGTTCGCGACAGTCTTCGTGCCATTCGCGCCATCTGTCACATCGGCCGTGAAGATCTGGTAGGCGACAAATTCAGTCGATGAGCCATCGGCAGCATTGACAGTCAGATTTCCCGTGCCCGATGCATATGCAGAAGCAGGCACAGCAAGAAGGAGCGCGAACGCTGTGATGGCAGCGAGGACAAGACTGTGCCTGATAGCAGAGAAGCAGTTATTCCTAGTCACGGCCATCACCGCCCTTCGCAGAAGCATTGCGACGGATGTGCATCCAGACTGCTGCACCAGCAAGCACAGCAATGCCTGCAAGGTAGCTCAGCCCCACTCCATCAGATCCAGTGAGAGGAAGCGACGACATGCTGCGCGTGTTGGTGAAGCTAGCCTGAGACGTTGCGCCCTTCGCAATCGTGCCTTCCGCATTCTCGGACGTGGTGGTGTAGCTATCGTTCGGCTCCTCGGTCACGGTATAGATAGCACCTGCCGGCAAATGCTCGGCAGTCTTGGTCTGGCCATCGCTGAGCGTAAAGGTTGCCTCTCCGTTGGAGAATACCATGTCACCGTATGTGCCCGTGAGGTTTGCACCCTGCCCGCCAAGCTTCACCGTAAAGGTGAAATTCCTCGTGGAGTTTACTTCACCCGTTACGTGCTTGGTCACCGAGAGAGTGCCCACCTGTACTGTATTGGTGAAAGCAGCGGTTGCATCAGCAGACAGCGTGCCTGACGATCCGGTGGACGTGACATCGTATTTCAGGGCATTGTCCTCATTGCTTGTGGCTTCTTCCACCGTATAGCTGCTGCCGGAGGGGATGCCCACAATCGTGATCTGCTGGCCGCTGCTCAGGCTGATCGACCCCACGCCGTTGGCGTCGAACGTGATCGTGCCATCGGCAGGAGCTGTGGCAGAAGAATCTGAAACCGAGCCACCGGTATAGTCATACGTGCCGGAGAGCGGCTTTCCGTCTGCATCCTTCAGCGTGATCGTGAAGGCAAAGGCCTGCGAGGCATCTGCCGCTTGGCCCTGAACAGTCTTGCTCACCGTAAGCTTGTAGAGACGGGTGTTGGTGAAGGTGACCGTAGCGGTTGCGTCCTTGGTTATCGTGCCCGGGGTGCCCGGGGCGCCCGTCGCAGTGGACGCATAATCCACATTCGACGTTTCAGCAACCTCGTAGGTCGTCCCTGCCGGCAGATGCTTGGCCGTCGCGCTCTGGTCGTCCTTCAGGGTGACGTTCGCCACACCATTCGTGAACGTCATGTCCCCGTATTGCCCGTTGATGCTCTTATTGCCCAGCGTGACTGTGAAGGTGAAGGCGGTTGCGGAGTTCGTCTCGCCCACCACCGACTTGGAAACGGTGAGGTTGCCCTCGTTTGCGGGAGCGAGCCGCAGCGTGGCCTCCACCGGCTTCTGCTTGATGACCGCACCGATCATGTGCTGGAAGTTCTTGCCGTCGGGGGCGGTGGCGTTTTCGGGGCTGGGCGAGTATTGGCGGTATTCCTTCAGCCAGGTGAGCGTGTCGCTCGCCTTGATCTCCATATAGGTCGCCGTCGGCTTCGTCGTCGAAACAAGGTAGAAGCTCGTGCCGGCAGCGATGGGCGTGATTTCGGACCCGTTTGCAGTCTGGGCCGTCACGCCATCAGGCAGCTTGAGCGTGTACATGCCATTGTAGTTCGTACCTTCGGTGATTTTCAGGGCACCCGTCTTCCACGTACCCGAGCTGGGATCGTAGACAAAGGTCGCCTCTCCTGTAACCGACACGTTGGATCCGTCAGGTTCGCTGTGCAGGGCCTGGTCGGCGGTCGCGTAGTTGAGGAGCTTGACGGCAAGCGCCTTCTGCGTGACCTCGCTGCTATCCGACTTGAGCGTGTTGTCTTCGATGCTGTAGTCGCCGAGCGCCGCCCAGATGGCATACTGGGTGGCCTCGTGGGCCTGTGCCTCGGTGACATAGTACTCGCCCGAGTGAAGCACGTCATAAATGCCGAGCGGCGTGGTGGTTTGCGAGTCCGACAAGGCAAGGCACCACGCCGCCTGATAGAACGGCATCGACTGGATCTGGGCTGCCGTGAGGCCAGAAGTGCTCGTCGTATTGCTGCGGCTCATCATGAAGACCTGCTGGATGAATTCGCGCAGCCTGTTAAGGTGATCGGTGTTCTTGTTCGTGTAGTCATCATAGGAAAATACTTCGTTGCCGATGGTGCTAGGGAAATCGGTGCGCAGGACATCAGGCACCGTAAGCATTGCATTGAACTGGTCCTTGGTGATGCCGGTGGCCTTATCAACAATCTGATACATGTTCAGGCCGTTATAGGGATAGCCAGCGTAGAGGATAGCGAGAAGCTTGTTCATGCACGCTTTATAGTCTTCCGGGGACTTGAATTTATCCAGCGTCAGGTAGCCTTTGATATAGGAAGGCACGGTCGGAATGGTCAGCGCGGTATGCGGCCAGTGCGACGAGTTGTTCATGCAGTAGAGGATGATGCGGCCGTTGGCGCTTTCGGGATCCGCTACATAATGAATGTCGGTAGCTGTGTCGTATTGGATTGTGATGCCGCCTGTCGCAGTCTCCGCTGCGCTTTCCTCGCCCGCAAAGGTACGTATAGGCACCAGGAACAATGCCAGAACAATGGCGCACATTGCTGCAATAAGAGCAGTGCCGCTCCCTCTCCCCAATTTCATCTATCCGCCCTAATCTGTGCCTATCGCTATCCCTTAGTTTTGAGAACTATTTAGTAGCACTTATCGTTATGAATACTCCTACAATCAAGCTCGGAATTGTGCGGACCGCAGCTGTTATTCATGCTGTCTCTACAAATATTGGCAAAACTGTCAGTTATTTTCAGGTGTCTGAGTCCGTTTCTTCCTACGGGACAGCTCCACGAACTCGGCAGGTATAGAATCCTGAAAGAATCTGGGCAACACCTTTTCTGAAACTCTCCGTTAGACCAGCGTTGACGTAATAATGTCCCGTCCCCGCCCTAAGATGAATGTCGCCAAACATCAACATCGAAGAGACGGGGACGGGATGCTGGACATCATACTCCATGAGATGGAGGGGCTCTCCCTCGGGGAGAAGCGTGATCTCATCTGTGCCACGAAGGCGGCGGTCGCGCGCGAGCTTGGCAAGCAGGCAGATGGCGCGACGCCCAGATCATGCCCCCGGTGCGGCTCTTCCTCCTTCATCAGGAAAGGGCACAATGCCGACGGCTCCCAGCGCTGGCTCTGCAAGGGGTGCGGGAGGACATTCTCGTCCAAGAGCAGGGGCCTGCTCGCCGCCTCGAAGCTCGATGCCACGACCTGGGCGCTCTTCGTGGAAGCAACGCTTTCGGGCTCAAGCCTGAGGCAGTGCGCGAAGACGTGCCGTGTGTGCCTCAGGACCTCCTGGTTCATGCGCATGAGACTCTGCGAGGTTATGGAGCGCTCGCTTCTCGCCTTCAGGACCGGACCTTCGGTCTCCTGGCAGGTAGACGGCGCCTACCTCGACGAGTCCCTCACGGGAAACAGGGCAAGGAGTGCTGCCAAGATGCCGAGGAAGCCCCACAAGCACGGCGGCGCCGTCCATGCGCGCGGCATCTCCAACCTCAAGGTCTGCGTCATCTGCGGAGCCAATGATGCCGGAGACGAGCTCTGCCGCGTGGCCGACAGGGGAGGGCCGAAGGATGAGGCCCTGAGAGACGCCATCAAGGGTCTCGGTCCTGGCACCTGGGTGGCGACCGACGCCCATCAGGGCTACAAGCGCGTGCTTCCCGCCCTCGGCATCACCGAGCATGCCGCCACCGACACGCGCCTGCAGAAGGACGGCGAGCTTGGCATGGTCAACGCGATGCACCAGAGGCTGCGCATCTTCCTTGCCCCATTCCACGGCGTATCCACCAAGTGGCTGGACCACTACCTCTCCTGGTTCCTTTGGCTCGAGCAGGCAAGGCGCTCGGACGCAGACGGGCTTCAGACGCTTTCCGGCCAGAGCGCCTGCGGCTTCTACGAGCATACGAGGCGCCAGATGATCGATCGTCCCCAGCCCTTCTGGGACTATTGGCAACGGCAGGGAGCGGCTACGTCAATGCTGGTCTAACAGAGAGTTGCGTAAAAAGTCGCGAGCGCGTTTGTAAACAATCTGTTGCGCCGTCCCTCTGGGGCGGCGTTTTTTATGCGTCGCCTTTAAAGTTATACCCTGCACTTTAGAGTATGAAAGTGCTTACTGCTAAAACTTTACTGGAGGGCATCTATGGCACCAGCTCTGTCCGATTTCCAACCACAACCAGCGCTTGAGACCTCAGCGGCGGCGCAAGCCGCCATTGGCGACGGTCTGGTCAAAGAGGCTCAGGCTTTTGCCGATGAGCTTGCCGCATGGCGTCACGATCTGCATCGGATGCCCGAACTCGGTAACGACCTCCCACAGACCTCTGCGTATATCCAAGCGCGCCTGAACGAGATGGACATTCCATTTTCCACGCTCGTCGATGGTTCCTGCGTTGTGGGCCTTGTTGGTGCCGGTGCCGCCGCGGCCCAGGGCAATGGCGTCTGCACGGACGAACAGGCCGGTACGGTCGTTATGCTGCGCGGCGACATGGATGCCCTGCCCGTTGTCGAGGAATCCGGCGAGCCCTTTGCATCTACCAATGGCTGCATGCATGCTTGCGGTCATGATATGCACGCGACGGCGCTGCTTGGTGCGGCGCGCCTGCTCAAGGCTCGCGAGGCCGCGCTTGTCGACGCCAATGCCACCGTCAAGCTGTTGTTCCAGCCGGGCGAGGAGACCTTTGAGGGGGCACGTGCTGCCATCGCCGACGGCTTGCTCGAGAACCCGCGTCCTCAGGCGGCTTTTGCCATGCATGTCAACAGCCAGTCGCCGCTTGGTCTGGTGCTCTACGGCAGCCCGGCGCTTTCGGGTGTGTACGGTTTCCGCATCACGCTGCAGGGCAAGGGCGGCCACGGTTCGAGCCCCGAGATCTGCATCGACCCCATCACGGCAGGCGTGCATGTGCACCTGGCGCTCCAGGAGCTTATCGCTCGCGAGGTGCCGGCGGCCAAGGAGGTCGCGCTCACCGTGGGTAAGTTTGCCGGTGGCCAAGCGGCCAATGTGATTCCCGGCATCTGCGTGCTCGAGGGAACATTGCGCGGCTTTGACGTTGAGCTCATGGAGCACCTCAAGACCCGCATCGCGGAGGTCGTCAAAGGCGTTGCCGCGACTTATCGTACGCCGGCGACTATCGAGACGCTCTCGGATGTTCCCCCGCTCGTGCTCGATGACGATATGACCCAGGCTTCGCTTGGCTATGTGGGTGCGACGTTGCCCAAGGCCGCCTTCCTGCCTCTGTTCCATGCCATGGCGAGCGAGGACTTTGCGCTTATCTCGAGCGAGATACCGAGCGCGTACTTTACGTTCGGTGCGGCTGTGACCGATACGGACGAGCACTTTGCCCAGCACCATCCCAAGGCACGCTTTAGCGATGCTGAGTTGCCGCTCGGCGCCGCGGCTTATGCGGCGGTCGCCCTGGGCTATATCGCCGACCACAAGGAGTAATCCATGTCCCAGCAGCATAAATTCTTCCCCGGTTGGCTCGTCGTGGCCTCCGGCTTTGTCATCATGGCCACGTGTTACACGATTTTCGTTAACTGCATGAGCCTGTTTCAGCCGCTTATCGTGAGCGACTTGGGCATTTCCCTTGCTCAGTACAACATCTCCAACGCCATCTCAACCGTGGTGAGCGTTGTCGGCTCGCTTGTCATTGGCCATGTTGCCGACAAAGTGAGCGGTCGCATCTTGGGTTCCCTTACCGTTATCGCCACCTCTGCCGTTCTTGCCGGGATGAGCTTTGTCGGTGAGCTGTGGCAGGTCTACGTGCTCTTTGCCGTCTCGGGCTGCTTTGCCGTCGCCTCGACCCGCCTGCTCATTAGCCTTGTGACCGCCAACTGGTTTACGGCCAAGCGAGGTCTTGCGATCTCCATAGCACTTTCGGGCTCGGGCTTTGGAGGCGCTGTTCTGTCTCCCACCGTGAGCTCGCTTATCGTGAGCGTTGGCTGGCGTTCCGCCTTCCTGGTGCTCGCGGCTATCTGCATAGTGGCGGCGCTGCCCATCACGGCCTATTCCTTCCGCACCAAGCCTTCTGAGATAGGCCTTAAGCCGCTCGGCGAGAACCCGGGCGATCCGTCCGTCTCGACAGCTGGCGACAAGGACGAGCACACGGCTCCCGAGGTTAACGTCGGTTGGTCTCGCATCAAGAAGAGCCCGGCGTTTTGGCTGCTTGTCGTTGCCTTCCTCTTTATGGGCCTCGTTAACGGTGCCATCTTGCCCAACCAGGTCACCAACATGACGAGCGTTACCGTCAACGGCGCCAAGATTGTCACGGGCGGTCACGACCCCGTGTGGGCGGGCACTGTGCTTTCGGCCTATATGGTCACCGTCGTTATCGCCAAGATTTCGCTCGGCGTCATTTACGATCGCTTTGGCCTACGTTTTGGCAACGTGTTGGGATCCGTTGCGTGCATTATCGCCTGCGTCGCCCTGTGCTTCCCCGCGACCGATCTTGGTCCCATCGTGGCTGCCGTGAGCTTTGGTGTCGGAACGTGCATGGGCACCATCACGCCCACCATCGCCGCGTCCAAGCAGTTTGGCATGGCCGATCTGGGCAAGGTCACGGGCACCATTACCTCGCTCGAGATGGTCGGCGGCACCGTGGGTGCCATTGTCTCGGGCGTGCTGTTCGATGCCACGGGCTCCTTTGCGAGCACCTGGATCGTGTGCCTGGTGTGTTCTGTGGTCATGCTCGTATTCCTGCTGGCATCCGAGCCCATCGCCGCTAAGCTGCGTGCGAGCGTGGCGGGGGAGTAGACGTCCGTCGCTCTTTTCTGTTCGCCCCGTGTTCTGTCCGTGGCCGCCTTGGAAGCCGAATGGATGCTCGTACCATCATTCGGTTTCCAAGGCGGCCACGGGCATACAAAATGATCCGTTTTCCTCTGTCCCCAACAGATCGTGTGATTCGAAGGGGGGGCGGAGGAAAGCGGATCGGCTGCAGCGGCGGCACGTCTGGCCGAACGAGCCCCCATACCCTCGTTCGGTCAGACGCGTCGCCGCGTTTTGTTTTTGTGCCGTATAATGACCACTACCTATGACGCGATACTAAAAGAAAGGTGTTTGCCCATGCAGGCACAGAAGGCGGAGGGAACCCGCGACCTTATCGGCGCCGAGATGCGCGCCTGGCAAAAGATGCAGCGGATTGCTGCCGGCGTGTTCGAGCCGTTTGGCTTTAAGCCCATCGAGACGCCCGCGATCGAGCAGGTGGACGTGTTTGTCCACGGCATCGGCCAGTCGACCGATGTCGTGCGCAAGGAGATGTTCCGCGTGTTTAGCGGCGCCAACCTGGAACGTGTCTTTACCGAGGGCACCGATGCCAAGCTCAAGCCCAAACAGCGCTTGGCGCTTCGTCCCGAGGGCACTGCCGGCGTGGTGCGCGCCGTCGTGGAGAACAACCTGGTGCCCCAGGGCTCCACGCCGTTTAAGGCCTACTATGCCGAGGCCATGTTCCGCGGCGAGCGCCCCCAGAAGGGCCGCCTGCGTCAGTTCCATCAGGTGGGCATCGAGTGGCTCGGTGCTCCCGATCCGGCTGCGGACGCCGAGTGCATCATTATGCTCATGGAGTTCTACAAGCGTCTGGGCTTCGATCTTTCCAAGCTCCGTCTGCTCATTAACTCGATGGGTGATGCCCAGTGCCGTCCGGCCTATCGCGAGCAGGTCAAGCAGTTCATTCTCGATCACGCCGACGAGATGTGCGATGAGTGCCGCGAGCGCGCCGAGCTCAACCCGCTGCGCGCCTTCGACTGCAAGAACGACCATTGCCGCGAGATCATGGCCGAGGCCCCGCTGATGGGTGACAACCTGTGCGACGAGTGCCGCGAGCACTACGAGCAGGTCAAGCGCTATCTGGATGCCGCCGGCATCGAGTATGTCGAGGATCCCACCCTGGTGCGCGGCCTGGACTACTACACCCGTACCGTCTTTGAGGTCGAGGCCCCCGGCGCCGGCGTCGGCTCCATCGGTGGCGGCGGCCGCTACGACGGCCTGGTCGAGCTCGAGGGCGGCAAGCCCACGGCCGGTGTCGGCTTCGCCGTCGGTTTTGAGCGCGCCCTGCTGGCCCTGCAGGCCTTTGGCAGCGACCTGGGTGCCGATGAGGCTCCGTGTGTCTACGTTGCCAACGCCGGCAAGGAACTGCGTCAGAACGTTTTTGCCATTACGCAGAAGCTTCGCGCCGCAGGCATCGTGACCGAGGCAGACTATCAGGGTCGTTCGCTCAAGGCTCAGTTTAAGCAGGCCGACAAGGTGGGCGCCAAGCTCATTTTGGTCTTGGGCGGCGACGAGCTTGCCGCCGGCAAGGTCAAGGTGCGCGACATGCAGAGCCATGACGAGGTGCTGGTCGATCTGGCCAACGTGGTCGAGGCGGTTCTAGAGCGCCTGTAGCGCATCATTTTGAGCTGCGGGTCCGCTAACGCGTCCCGCTCGCGGCGAACGATTGTTACGGGGGTGTTTCGCTTTTATGCGGAATGTCCCCGTTTGCATATACCGCCCACCGAGAAATACGACCATTTGGGGCAAAAAGCCTTGCAATGCAGAAAATACTTTTGTGTGGTAAAGCGCAATCAGTGTCGAAAGTATTTCTCAAGTGCCTATAATGAATACCGCATGTTACGTGCATAGAAGGAGGAATGGGAGGAAACGTGGCTGAGAACCCAAGCAACCAGTCTGTACCCGAAGCCGCGGCGCGCGTCGCTGCCGTGGTCAACCGCCTCGTTAACCGAATCGGCTCGAATGCCGAGTCCAGGGAGCGTCTCGCCGAGATTGAGATTCCCGAGGAGCTGCGCGACAACCTTGCGCTGTTCCTGCGCCTGGAGCGCCGTGTGCTTAGCGAGTATGATCCCGAGATCGCGGACCTGTTCGACAAGATTCTGTCAGCCGAGATCGTGGCCAATGCCGGCAACCCCGGTAGCCGTGCCGCCGACGAGGCCGTCGACGAGCAGGGCGTGCCCACCGCCGACGAGCCCACTGCTGTGGCGTTTCGCGAGGTCGTCGATTTGATCGACAGCCTGCCGCTCGATAAGCAGCAGGTTATCGTCCGTGCCTTTACGAGCTTCTTCCATCTGGCAAACCTGTCGGAGGAGAACTACCGTGTGACGCAGCTGCGCGAGCGTGAGGCCGGCGCATCGACCGATACCGAGGTCGATCCCGCCAACGAACTCACCGTCGCCTATCACCAGCTGGTGGATGAGATGGGTGTCGAGGGCGCCAACGAGCTGCTCGGCAAGCTTGAGTTCCATCCCGTCTTTACCGCGCATCCCACCGAGGCCCGTCGCAAGGCCGTCGAGGGCAAGATTCGCCGTATCTCTAACCTGCTGGAGGAGCGTCCGCGTCTGGGTGGCTCCGACCTGGTGGAGAACGAGCGCCATATGCTGCAGGAGATCGACGCCCTGGTGCGTACGAGCCCCATCGCGCTCAAGAAGCCCACGCCGGTCGAGGAAGCCGATACCATCATCGACATCTTCGATAACACGCTGTTCGACGTCATCCCCGTCATCTATCGTCGCTTTGACGACTGGGTGCTGGGTGACAAGGCCGGTACCGTGCCGCCGCTGTGCCCGGCGTTCTTCCATCCCGGCAGCTGGATCGGTTCCGACCGCGACGGTAACCCCAACGTCACCGCCAAGGTGAGCCGTGAGGTCGCCGCCAAGTACTTCACCCACATGGTGCTCAAGCTCGAGGACAAGTGCCGCCGCATCGGCCGCAACCTCACGCTCGAGGCTACCTACAGCAAGCCGTCTGCCGAGCTCATCAACCTGTGGAACCATCAGGTCGAGATGAGTGCCCATTACACGGCCCGCGCCGAGCTTATCTCCGAGCACGAGCCGCATCGCGCCGTCATGCTCGTCATGGCCGACCGTCTGAACGCCACCGTACGCCGTATCACCGACACCATGTATCACAGCGCCGACGAGTTCCTAGATGACCTGCGCGTCGTCCAGCGTTCGCTGGCTGCCTGCGGTGCCGTCCGTGCCGCCTACGGCCCGGTGCAGACCATCATCTGGCAGGTCGAGTCCTTCGGCTTCCATATGGTCGAGATGGAGTTCCGTCAGCACTCCGTGGTGCATGCCCGCGCCCTTAAGGATATCCACGAAAACGGTATCCATGGCGACCTGCAGCCCATGACGCGCGAGGTCATCGACACCTTCCGCGCTATCGGCTCCATCCAAAAGCGCTACGGCAAGAAGATGGCACACCGCTACATCATCTCGTTTACCAAGAGTGCCCAGCATGTGGCCGACGTCTTTGAGCTGGCCCACCTGTCCTTCGCACACGAGGAGGACGTTCCCGAGCTCGACGTGATCCCGCTGTTCGAGCAGCTCGAGGACCTCGAGGGCTGTGTTGACGTGCTCGACCAGATGCTTACGCTGCCCGTGGTGCAGAAGCGTCTTGCCCAGACCAACCGCCGCATGGAGGTTATGCTGGGTTACTCCGACTCCTCCAAAGATGCCGGTCCTACCACGGCCATGCTTGCGCTGCACTCCGCGCAGGAGCGCATCGCCAAGTGGGCCGAGAAGAACGATATCGACCTGGTGCTCATGCACGGTCGCGGCGGCGCCGTGGGCCGTGGTGGCGGCCCGGCCAACAAGGCCGTACTGGCGCAGCCCAAGGGTTCGGTCAACTGCTTCTTTAAGCTCACCGAGCAGGGTGAGGTCATCTTTGCCCGTTACGGCAACCGCACGCTGGCTCAGCGCCATGTTGAGTCCGTTGCCGCCGCAACGCTTTTGCAGTCGGCCCCGAGCGTCGAGAAGACCAACACCGAGACCACGCAGAAGTTCTGGGATATGGCCGAGAAACTCAACGCCGCAAGCCACGAGCGCTATCTGGACCTGCTGAACACCGAGGACTTTGCACCGTGGTTCTCGACTGTGACGCCGCTGACCGAGGTCGGTCTGCTGCCGATTGGCTCGCGTCCCGCCAAGCGCGGCTTGGGTGCCAAGTCGCTCGACGACCTGCGTACCATTCCGTGGATTTTCAGCTGGAGCCAGGCACGCATTAACCTGGCCGCTTGGTACGGCCTGGGCACCGCCTGCGAGCAGCTGGGCGATCTTGACCAGCTCAAGGCTGCCTACCAGGAGTGGCCGTTCTTCCGCACCTTTATCGATAACATCGAGATGTCGATTGCTAAGACCGATCAGCGCATTGCCAAGATGTATCTGCATCTGGGCGACCGCGATGATCTGTCCAAGAAGGTCTTTACCGAGATGCAGCTCACCCGCAAGTGGGTCCTTGCCATCGTCGGTGACGAGTGGCCGCTGCAGCGTCGTCGCGTGCTCGGCTGTGCCGTTCGCGTGCGTAACCCCTACGTCGACGCCCTGTCCATCGCTCAGGTCCGCGCCCTCCGCGAGCTGCGTATGAACCAGGACGAGATGGCCGAGGAGAAGAAGGCCGAGTACATGAGCCTGATTCTTTCGACTGTGACCGGCGTCTCGGCAGGTCTGCAGAACACGGGGTAATCGATAGCCCTGTGGCTCTCACCGGGGCCCGACGGGTTTCCCTCTGAATGCGTCCTCGCACTTGAAGCCCCCTTATCCTGCTCCTTCGGAGCTGCGGATAAGGGGGCTTCGTGCTGCGGAATGCATTCAGAGGGAAACCCGTCGGGCCCCTTCGTCCTCGGTCCTCTGGAATTAAAGCTGAGGAGAAGAATGGCGCGCTTCGCGCATAGCGTGGAGAGCGGCGAGGGCTTCTTGCGTCCTGCGGAGTGTGCCTAAAAGTAAACTGATGGCGGGCCCTGCGATGTCCGGTCTTCGGCGGATTACTGCTGGGGGAATAATAGCGCGCTTCGCGCGTTTGGAATGGGCTTCGTGCTGCGGAATGCATTCAGAGGGAAACCCATCGGGCCCCTTCGTCCTCGGTCTTCTGGGATTAAAGCTGAGGAGAAGAATGGCGCGCTTCGCGCATAGCGTGGAGTGCGGCGAGGGCTTCTTGCGTCCTGCGGAGTGTGCCTAAAAGTAAACATATGGCGGGCCCTGCGATATCCGTCCTTCGGCGGATTACTGCTGGGGGAATAATAGCGCGCTTCGCGCGTTTGGAATGGGCTTCGTGCTGCGGAATGCATTCAGAGGGAAACCCGTAGGGCCCCTTCGTCCTCGGTCTTCTGGAATTAAAGCTGAGGAGAAGAATGGCGCGCTTCGCGCTTAGCGTGGAGTGCGGCGAGGGCTTCTTGCGTCCTGTGGAGTGTGCCTAAAAGTAAACATATGGCGGGCCTTGCGATGTCCAGCTTCGGCGGAAGGCCGCTGGGTGAGGGTGGTGCTTGGGGCAACGTGCAAAAAACGGAGTTTTCAGCAGCCAAAGTTCGATGCATAAGGCCATAGCCGGCCCTCGCTGCCTTTGTTGATGATTTTGCAAGACAATTGGGCCTTGGCGATGCTCATATATGGCTGGTTTCTCGCCGCATGTTATCCAGATGGGACGAGTCATGAGGACGATCTACCTTTTGAAAGACTTTTGACACCAAAATCTTATCTTGCGATGCTGAATACTCGCAAAAATGCACGCTCCGGAGGGGGCTACCATGTTGCGGTTCGAAACCCAATGCGTCATTCTATGCAGTATATTGACCTATTTATGCAAGATAGCTTACACGCGCATGCCACAGGATTGATGTTTGCCTCGGCGCTGCGTAAGCCACCCTGCCTATAGCTTCTTTGACAGGAGGCCGCGGTCCCTCTTGGGGTCGCGGCCGTTTTGTTGTGGGTTAAATATGAACGTTGTGTTAACGACTCGGTGGACGGTGGCGTTTTTCGGTGAGCGGCGTATCCTTCCAACGGTTTATCTAGTGTGTCAGTTGAAAGGAAGAGGGCGCTCGTCATTGTTTGAATGTGAACTGCCGTTTGACCACAAGACATTGCATCTGGAGCTCGAGGATAAGAACTTCGCGGGTGTGATGGAAGGTCACCAAAACGAGTTTAAGACTGCAAAATCGCAGGAAGAGCTGGTAGAGGAGTCGCTTGCCAACCCTTATGGATCGCCTTCGCTCGAGGAGCTTTGCGCTGGCAAGAAGGATATTGTAATCATTAGCTCCGACCATACGCGCCCCGTTCCCTCGCGTGTGACGATGCCTATTCTGCTGCATCACATCCACTCCGCTGCGCCTGAGGCGCGCGTTCGCATTCTGGTTGCTACGGGTATGCATCGTCCATCGACGCACGAGGAACTCGTCAACAAGTATGGCGAGGAGATCGTTGCCAACGAGGAAATTGTCATGCACGTCGCGACCGACGACAGCATGATGGAAAAGATTGGCACCCTGCCTTCTGGTGGCGAGTGCATCATCAACAAGATTGCCGCCGATTGCGATCTACTGCTTGCCGAGGGCTTTATTGAGCCGCACTTCTTTGCCGGTTTTTCTGGCAGCCGCAAGTCCGTGCTGCCCGGCATCGCCAGCTACAAGACCATCATGTACAACCACAACGGCCAGTTTGTGAACGATTCCCATTCGCGCGCCGGCAACCTGTGCCACAACCACGTGAGCGAGGACATGTTTGCCGCTGCCGAGATGGCTCACCTTGCCTTTGTGCTCAACGTGGTGCTCAACGGCAAGCACGAGGTCATCGGCTCCTTTGCCGGCGACATTCACAAGGCGCACGAGGCCGGCTGCGAGTTCGTGAAGAGCCTTGCCGGCGTTGAGCCCGTCGAGTGCGAGATTGCCATCACCACCAACGGTGGCTATCCGCTCGATCAGAACGTCTATCAGGCCGTGAAGGGCATGTGCGCTGCCGAGGCCACACTTCCCGAGGGCGGCGTGATCATCGATGTCGCCGGTTGCGCCGATGGTCACGGTGGCGAGGGCTTCTATCACAACATCGCTGACAACGATCCGGCAGAGTTTGAGCGCGCCTGCATCGACCGTCCTAAGGACGAGACCCTGCCCGACCAGTGGACGAGCCAGATTTTTGCCCGCATCCTGGCGCATCACCCTGTGATCATGGTCACCGACCTGTGCGATCACCAGATGCTCAAGGATATGCATATGACGCCGGTCAACACCCTCGAGGAGGCGCTCAAGCTCGCCTTTGAGATGAAGGGTGCCGATGCCAAGGTAGCCGTCATTCCCGATGGCCTGGGCGTTGTCGTCGCTCAGCACTAGCGCGCGGCCTAAACGAATCGTTTGTAACCGACAAGAAAGATAAGGTTTTATGCTTACCAAACTCCTCTGCGAATTCGGCGCAACGGCCCTCATGATCATCTTTGGCGTGGGCGTACACTGCGATACCGTGCTTAAGGGCACCAAGTATCAGGGCTCCGGCCACATGTTTGCCATCACCACCTGGTCTTTTGGCATCTCGGTCTGCCTGTTTGTCTTTGGCGGCGCCGTGTGCATGAACCCGGCTATGGTGCTTGCCCAGTGCATCGTCGGTCTGGTGCCGTGGAGCAGCTGCATCCCCTTCATGATTGCCGATATGCTCGGCGGCTTTGTGGGCGCCGTAATCGCTTGGTTTATGTATACCGATGAGTTCAAGGCTTCCGAGGGCGTCGTCGACCCCATTGCCCAGCGCAACATCTTCTCGACCAACCCCACCACCGAGGGCACGAACTATGCCCGCAACTTCTTCTGTGAGGCTATCTGCACCTTTGTGTTCATCAGCGCCATCCTTGCTGCCGCTAGCCGCGCCGGCGAGAACGTTCTGATGCTCGCTATCTGCGTCGGCCTGATCGTTTGGGCCGTTGGCATGGGCATGGGTGGCATCACCGGCTTCGCCATGAACCAGGCACGCGACCTTGGTCCTCGCATGGCCTATCAGGTGCTGCCGATCAAGAACAAGGCTGACAACAACTGGAAGTACGGCCTGCTCGTTCCTGGCATCGCTCCGTTTATCGGTGCCGCTCTGGCCGCGCTGTTTGTGCACGGTTTCTTGGGCATGTTCTAGTCCAAGGCCGCATAGTAGTCCGCTGGCCGCATGGGGTGACTTCCCAGCGCGTCCTTGGACATGAAAGAACCCCCGCTGCGCACTGAACTGCACCCCAAAACTTGGACGGCTTAAATAAGAACTACGCCGCAAGGGACTGTCTCCGGAACTCCTCCGGGGTCAGTCCCTTCAGTTTAACCTGGCGCCTCCTCGTG
>NZ_JBQHST010000033.1:0-27879 GCF_052066095.1 Collinsella sp. HCP28S3_B9 | reverse complement strand
GTTCATAATTTTTTTAAAAATACAACAACAACACCCACTGGTTGCAATATACCACAAAAACGAAAAAAAAAAAAAAATATTACTAATAATATAAACGACGGCCCCCGAACAACCCCCCCCGCCCCACTGCCGACGCTGCGCGGCGCCCAGATACCCCATCTTGCCCCTCAACTGCGGCGCCGCGGGCAAAAGCCCAGCGGACGCCTTGTTTCGGGGCAACCTGGGGCACCTGGATCGCCGCTCGCTGACGTTTGGCTGACATCGCATCAACCGTTGCTGAAAGGTTTCTACCTTGCATGAATTGGGAATCGTCTATCACATTATTCGCGATGTCGAGAACGTGGCGCGCGCCAATGGCGTGAGTCGCGTTTCGAGCGTCACGCTGCTGCTGGGCGAGGTCTCGGGCGTCGTTCCCGACTTGCTGCTCGACGCTTGGCGCTGGGCGGCAGATAAAAAGCCTATCACCGAGGGCACGGAGCTTATTGTGGAGCCTGTCGAGGCCGTGACGCATTGCGAGGCGTGCGGCCGCGACTATGCGACAGTCGAGCACGGCAAGATCTGCCCCCATTGCGGTAGCGGCGAGACATACCTGCTGCAGGGCCAGGAGGTCATGATCAAGCAGATTGAGACCCCCGACGAGGACCCGCCAGATGCTGCTCCCGACGGCCTCTCCGACGCCCCCGATGCCGTCGACGCTGCCAACCCCCTCCACATCGTCTAGCCCCTAGTCGTTGGGGACGTTCTTGTTTGACTAGTCGTTTAAGAACGTCCCCAATGACTACTTACGTTAGTGCATAAGTCACGCTAATAGTCAAGTTATGTCTGTTTAAACAAAATAGCTGCAGTACAAGCGCATTCGCGCTTGCCTAAAATCGATATTAATGACCAGCCTGCTTGTATCTGTAAAATGAATGGCTTGATAAGTGACGCCTTGGCGTGTAATCCGTCAAAAAGCAGTAACGTAATCAACTTGTAACAAACCTAGACGTTTAAACAAATTATCCAATCATTCGCATTTTTCTCTATAATTTTACAGGACGAACAGGTATACTCCTTTCATGTCGTGTAGGAAATACGTAGACAAAGAGGAGGTTATGTGATGGTAAGTATTGTTCTTGCTAGCCACGGGGACTTGGCAGCTGGAATCAAGCAGACGGGCTCGATGGTCTTTGGCGATCAGCCGTCTGTGGCCGTGGTCTCGCTCGAGCCGAGCATGGGCCCCGACGACTTCCGTGCCAAGGTCGAGGAAGCAATCGCTTCCTTCGAGGACCAGGAGCAGGTGCTCTTCCTCGTTGATCTGTGGGGCGGCACGCCGTTCAACCAGATCAGCGGTCTCATCGAGGGCCACGATTCCTGGGCTATCGTCACCGGTGTCAACCTGCCTATGCTCATCGAGGCATATTCGCAGCGCTTTGACGCAAAGAACACTGCACATGCGATCGCAAAACATCTCGTGACTGAGGCTAAGGCTGGCGTGCGCGTCAAGCCCGAATCTCTGGAGCCCGAGGAGAAGAAGCCGGCCACGGCCGCCGCTGCTCCTGCAGGCGCCATCCCTCCGGGAACGGTCATCGGCGATGGGCACATCAAGATCGCCCACGTCCGTATCGACACCCGTCTGCTGCATGGTCAGGTGGCCACCACGTGGACCAAGCAGATCAACCCCAACCGCATCATCGTGGTTTCCGACGGCGTTGCTCACGACGAGCTCCGCAAGACCATGATCGAGCAGGCTGCCCCTCCGGGAGTCCATGCCAACGTCGTGCCCATCAAGAAGATGGCCGAGGTTGTCAAGGACACGCGCTTTGGTGACACCAAGGCCATGCTGCTCTTTGAGAACCCGCAGGATCTGCTCAAGGCTATCGAGGCCGGCGTCGACATCAAGGAAGTCAACATCGGTTCCATGGCTCACTCCAAGGGCAAGGTCGTCGTCACCAACGCCGTCGCTATGGGCGATGACGACGTCAAGACTCTCGAGGCCCTCAAGGCCAAGGGCGTCAAGTTCGAGGTCCGCAAGGTTCCTTCGGATTCCTCCGAGGATCTCGACGCCATGTTGAAGAAAGCTAAGGCCGAACTGGCCGCTCAAGCATAGTAAAGGAGGGTCCGATACATGTCTGCAATCACTATTCTGCTTGTTGCGATTGTCGCGTTGCTTGCCGGTATGGAAGGCATTCTGGATGAGTTCCAGTTCCATCAGCCGCTCGTGGCATGCACGCTTATCGGTCTCGTAACCGGTCACCTTCAGGAGGGCATCCTCCTGGGCGGTTCGCTCCAGATGATGGCCCTTGGCTGGGCTAACGTCGGCGCTGCCGTCGCGCCTGACGCCGCTCTGGCCTCGGTCGCTTCTTCGATTATCATGGTGCTCGCCCTCAACGGTGGCGCCACCGATTCGGCCAAGGCCGTTACCGCCGCCATCGCCGTCGCAGTCCCGCTGTCGGTCGCTGGTCTGTTCCTGACCATGATCTGCCGTACCCTGGCTACCGCTATCGCTCACGCCATGGACGGTTGCGCCGAGAAGGGCGACTTCTCCGGCATCGAGCGCTGGCAGTACGCCGCCATCCTCATGCAGGGCCTTCGTATCGCCATCCCGGCAGTACTTCTGTGCATCATCCCGGCCGAGGCGGTTACCAACGCGCTTAACGCTATGCCCGACTGGCTGTCCGGCGGCATGGCTGTCGGCGGCGGCATGGTCGCCTCCGTCGGTTACGCCATGGTCATCAACATGATGGCCACCAAGGAGACCTGGCCGTTCTTCATCCTCGGCTTTGTCCTTGCTGCCATCCCTCAGCTCACGCTGATCGCTCTTGGCCTCATCGGCATCTCCCTTGCCCTCATCTACCTTGGCCTCAAGGATCTGGCCAAGCAGGGTGGCGGCATGGGCGGTGGCTCCGGTGACCCGCTCGGCGACATTCTGAACGATTACGAGTAGGAGGGGAGTGATACATATGGCAGAGAACAAGATTCAGCTCACCAAGGCTGACCGCAAGAAGGTTTGCTTCCGTCATCAGTTCCTTCAGGGCTCGTGGAACTACGAGCGTATGCAGAATGGCGGCTGGTGCTTCGCAATGATCCCTGCGATCAAGAAGCTCTACACCAGCAAGGACGACCAGATTTCCGCGCTTAAGCGCCACCTGGAGTTCTATAACACCCATCCCTATGTTTCCGCCCCCGTCATTGGCGTTACCCTCGCTCTCGAGGAGGAGCGCGCCAACGGTGCGCCGATCGATGACGTCGCCATTCAGGGCGTCAAGGTCGGTATGATGGGCCCGCTCGCCGGCGTCGGCGACCCCGCCTTCTGGTTCACCCTTCGCCCGATCCTGGGCGCTCTGGGCGCTTCCCTGGCCCTGTCCGGCAGCATCGCCGGTCCGCTGCTGTTCTTCTTCGCGTGGAACATCATCCGTTACGCCTTCCTGTGGTACACGCAGGAGTTTGGCTATAAGGTCGGCTCCTCCATCGCCAAGGACCTCTCCGGCGGTCTGATGGGCAAGGTCACCGAGGGTGCTTCCATCCTGGGTATGTTCATCATCGGCGCCCTGGTCGAGCGCTGGGTGTCCATCTCCTTCACCCCGGTCGTCTCCAAGGTCACGCAGTCTGCCGGCGCCTTCATTGACTGGGCTAACCTGCCTTCCGGTGCCGAGGGCATCAAGGAAGCGCTGACGATGTACAACTCCGTCGGTGCTACCGCCCTTGATCAGGTGAAGGTCACCACGCTTCAGGCTAACCTCGATCAGCTCATCCCCGGCCTTGCTGCCGTGTGCCTGACGCTGTTCGTCTGCAAGCTGCTCAAGAAGAAGGTCAGCCCGATCGTCATCATCCTGGCTCTCTTCGCCGTCGGTATCATCGGTCGCGTTTGCGGCTTCATGTAAGCACGCTTCGGCTTAAGACCGAGAGTTGCTAGGCAAGGGCTTTTGAGCCATTGAAACGGACCGCACCCGGTGGGTACACTGGATGCGGTCCGATTGTTTTATTTGGAGGGCGAGGCGCGCATGGCGCAATCTCAGAACAGCACGGTCGATCTGGCAACACCGGCAACCTGCCTGATGGGCCTTACCAGCCACGGTAACGTGATGGTGGGCAATAAGGCGTTCGAGTATTACAACGAGCGCAATCCCGAGGATTTTATTCAAATTCCGTGGGACGAGGTCGACTATATTGCCGCCGAGGTTTTGCGCGGCACTAAGAAGATCACGCGTTTTGCTATCTTTACCAAGGATAACGGCCACTTTACGTTTTCGACGCGCGACGACAAAGAGACGCTTCGTGCAGTTCGCAAGTACGTCGACGAGGATAAGCTCGTGCGTTCGCCCGACTTTATCGATGTGACGGCCAAGGGCGCCAAGAGCATCCCCTCCGTTATCAAAGGCCTTTTCCACAAAGGCAGCTAGTCGCCTGCGACGTTCTTATACGACTAGTCATTTAAGAACGTCCCCAATGACTACCTGTAGCTCTTCGCGGGATTCGCTGGGGAAATATCATCCCAGTTTGAGCGCCTATTCTGGGATGCAGTTTCCGGAACAGGCTCATTTGGGAAACCATATCCCGTTTCGAGCTCAAATTTCGGGTCGTAGTTTCCTAGAGAGGCCCCATCCGGAAAGCCCGTCCCAGAATTCGTCTGGATAGTGGGACACGCTTTCCGGAAGGCTGTTCCACCGTAACTTCGAAGAGTGGCTATGCGCTGCATGGCAGTGGCGCAAATCTGCTACACTAGTACAACATGCCTCCGTAGCTCAGGGGATAGAGCACCGCTCTCCTAAAGCGGGTGTCGACGGTTCGAATCCGCCCGGGGGCACCAGAGCAATATCGAGCCCGGTACCGCTGCGGTACCGGGCTCTTCTGGTTTAAAGGCATGCCGTAGTTTTCGCTGCTTCGGATAAAGAAAGCGCCCGCTTGCTGGGGGAGCAAGCGGGCGCCTATGAGCGAATATGTTTGCGGCATCAGCTGCTGTGGGCAATGTCTCGATGACTAGTTGGTCGTGCCGGAATCGTCGCCTGAATCGGTTCCAGAGCCAGAAATCGAAACCGTCAGCGTGATCGTGCTGTCGGTGGACTGCTTGCCAGTGGGGGAGACGCCCGTCACGGTGGCGTTTTCGTTACCACTCACGGGGTTGCCGTTCTGATCGCAGAATGCGATGTTGTAGAATCCGGCGTTGTTGAGCGCGGTGACGGCGGAGGAGATACTCTTGCCGTACAGGTTGCCCGGAACGTTTGCCTTGCCGGACTTCTTGGCGATGACGACGGTAATCGTGGCGCCGGGCTTTTGCTTACCGCTGGGGTTCCAGCTAATGACGGTGCCCTCGGTGACGGAATCGTTCTCCTGGTAGGTTACATCGACGCCAAAGCCGGCCATGTCGAGGGCGTTGCGTGCCTGAGCCTCGGTCATGTCGGTCAGATCGGGGACAGAGGTGGTGTCGGGTCCACTCGAGACTTTGTACGAAATGGTCGTGCCCTTCTCGACTTCCTTGCCCGCATCGGTGCCCTGTTCAAAGACTTCGCCCTTTTCGGCCTCGTTGGCTTCCTCGGTGGCATTGCCCTTAAGGCCGACGCTTGCCAGCGCCGCCTCTGCCTGGTCCTTGGTCAGACCAACGAGCTGCGGGACATCAACCTTCTCGGAGGGCTTGGGACCCTTGGAGATTACCAGATTCACCTTGGTGCCCTTGGGCTTCTTGGTGTGGCCGTTAGGAGTCTGCTCGACAACCTTTCCCTCGTCGACGTCGTCGTTGTAGCTCTGGTCAATGGTTCCGACGTCAAGGCCGGCATCCTTAATCAGTTCGACGGCGGTCTGCTGGTCCTTACCCAACACATCGGGAACCGGGACCTGCTCGCCGCCAAAGAGTCCGGTGGCAAAGGCCACGATGACGCCGATTACGGCTACCGCAGCAACTACGGCGGCGATGATCTTGTTCTTGTTGGATTTGGGCTGCTCGGTGGCGTAAGAGCCGGTTGAACCCGAGACGGAGCTGCGAGCGTTATTTTGTCCGCTCACGCCCGAGACGGGGCGTACCATGGCGCGCGTCTGGTCGGATAGCTCTCGGGTCTTGGTGGCACCCAGGTCGCCAACGGCGCCGATAACGCGCGTAGGCTCCGGCACGTTGACGGCGCGACCAGACAGGTAGCTGTTGAGCACCTGACGCAGCTCGTCGGCCGTCTGGAAACGGTTAGCCGGATCTTTTTCCATGCACTTGAGGATAATGCGCTCAAGATCGGCATCGACACCGGAGTTGATCTGGCTCGGCGGCACGGGCAGCTCGTTGACCTGCTTGAGTGCGACCGAGATGGCATCGTCGCCGTCGAAAGGCACGCGGCCGGTGGCGCACTCGTACATCACGACGCCCAGCGAGTAAATGTCCGAGGTGGGGCCCAGATCCTGCCCGCGGGTCTGCTCGGGGCTTACGTAGTGGGCGGTGCCCAAAACGTTGTTGTCCTGCGTAAGGTGGCTGTTCTTGGCGCGCGCGATGCCAAAGTCCATGACCTTGATGTTGCCGTCGGGCAGCACCATGATGTTCTGCGGCTTAATATCGCGGTGGATGATCTCGTGCTTGTGGGCGACCGAAAGTGCGGAGCTGATCTGCGAGCCGATCTGAGCGACCTTTTTGGGATCAAGGGCGCCGTGGCTCTTGATGCCGCTCTTAAGGTCGGTGCCGCGCAGGTATTCCATGACGATGTAATAGGTGTCGCCGTCCTTGCCCCAATCGTAGACGCCGACGATATAGGGGGAGGAGAGGCCGGCGGCTGCCTGGGCCTCCTGCTTAAAGCGTGCAGCAAAGGTGGCGTCGCCGGCATATTGCGGCAGCATGATTTTGATAGCTACCGTGCGGTCGAGGACCTGGTCCTGTGCACGGTAGACGGTCGCCATGCCGCCTGTCCCTACCTTATCCTTGAGGAGGTATCTTCCCCCGAGGACCCTCTGTTCCATTCCTGCTCCTAACATGACTATTCGCTCAACGATGTGTGTAGTACCAAATTTGAGGCCGCTGGGGCCGTGTGGCGCATTGCCGCTAGTGTTATCGGCCGCGGCACGCCCCATGCTTGCGCATCAATCACGGGCATCACGCTCCCTGGGCGGCAAGCGCCGCGGTCAGGACGATGCCGGCGATCTTTGCCGCCTCGACGTCGTGCTTGTCGTAATCCTCCAAGGCTACCGAGATGGCGACCGTGGGTGAATCGTAAGGCGCAAAACCGACGAACATCGAGTTGACCTTGGTGCCGACGATCTCGGCAGAGCCGGTCTTGCCGGCAACCTTGACGCCCGGAATCTGGGCATCGGTGCCGGTGCCGGATTGAACGACGTCGAGCATGGCCTGTTTGACCTGTTCGGCCGTGGTGGCGCTGACGGCCTGGCCCAGTGAGCGGGACTGCGTGGTCTTGACCACGGTTCCGTCTGGGGCGAGCACCTGGGCAACGAAGAACGGGTCCATGACGACGCCGCTGTTGGCGATGGCCGCCGCGATAACGGCGTTCTGCATGACGGTGGTCTGCGGACCCGGCGTGTGGTCCATGCCGACGGGCTGCCCGGCGCCCGCCCAGGCGAGCTCCCATTCCGTCATCACCGACGGGTCGGGCATGATGGAGGGCGTGGTGGAGAAGTCTTGGCCGAGCGACTGGCCAAACCCAAAGGCGTTCGCCTGGTTGACGAGCGTCTCGGCGCCGAGGTCGCGGGCCAGCTGGCCGTAGGCGACGTTGGACGACACGGCAAACGCGCGGCGGAGCGAGATGGTGCCGTAGCCGATGTCGTCGGCATTGGTGACGGCAGCGCCGCCGATCTCCATCTCGGCCGGAGCGCTATAGGTGGTGTCGAGCGTCGCTGCACCGGACTCGAGCGCCGCCGAAAGCGTGACGACCTTAAACGTGGAGCCCGGAGTATAGAGGGCGTCCATGGCGCGGTCGTACATAGAACCGTCCTCACCGCCACCCGATTGCAGCAGGGCGTCGATGTTGGTGTTGTCGTAGGTGGGCGAGCTGGCACATGCGAGCACCGCGCCAGTGCGCGGGTCCATGACCACAACGGCGCCCTTAAAGCCCTTGAGAGCCTGTTCGGCAGCCGTCTGGATGCGGGAGTCGATGGTGAGTTTGGCGGTGTTGCCCGGCTGGTTTTGGCCCGCGAGCGACGCGATGGCGTTGTTCCAGCTGGAGTAATCCTTGGAACCGGTGAGCGTGTCGTTCATCACGCTCTCGATACCGGCGGTGCCGTACTGCTGGCTCACATAGCCAACCACATGGGCGGCCAGGTTGCCGTTAGGGTAGGAGCGTACGTAGGTGCCGTCCTCCTGTTGCAGCGATTCGGCCAGCGTCACGCCGTCGGACGTGATGATGGAGCCGCGCTGGATGTACTTGGAACGGGCGATGGTGTGATTGTTGGTCGGCATATCCTGGTAATCCTTGGCCTTGATGACCTGGACATAGGTGAGGTTGCCGATGAGGATGGCGAACAGGGCCGTAAAGGCAAATACCGCGCGGGTTAGGCGGTTAGCGAGCGCCACGCGGCCGAGCACGCCAGATTCGGGCGTATCGAGCAGGCGACGACGCATGCGCGAGCCGGTGGAGTGGCTGCCACGGCCGTAGGAAGACGAAGAAGCGAAGCGCGTGCCGGCATGCGCCGCGGCAGAAGCGACCTGGTCGTCAGTGATGGCGGCCATGGTGCCGGTGCCGGTGAGCTCGGCCTCGCGACCGGTGGCCTCATCGCCGGCGCGCAGCAAAAGCGCGACAATGATAAAGCTCGCCAGCAGCGAGGAGCCGCCCTGGCTCATAAAGGGCAGGGTGACGCCGGTCAGCGGAATCAGGCGGGTAACGCCGCCAACGATCAAGAAGGCCTGGAAGCTAATGGCGGCCGTGAGGCCCGTGGCGCTAAATGCGGCAAGGTCGGACTTAGCGCGGGCGGCCGTGGTCAGGCCTCGCACGGCAAAGAGCATAAACAGGACGAGTACGGCGCCGCCGCCCAAAAGGCCCATTTCCTCGCCGATGGCCGAGAAAATGAAGTCGGACTCGACGACGGGGATGTTATTGGCCATGCCATTACCGATGCCAACGCCGATAAGACCGCCGTCAGCCAACGAGAAAAGGGATTGCACAATCTGGTAGCCCTGGCCCTGGGCATCCTTAAAGGGGTCGGCCCAGATCTGGAAACGTACCTGGACATGCGACAGGAACTTGTAGGCGCCCACGGCACCCACTGCCAAAAGCGCAAGGCCGATGACGACATACGAGAAACGTCCCGTGGCGACGTAGAGCATCAGCAAGAAGATGGTGTAGAACAGCACAGCGGAGCCCAAGTCGCGCTCGAAGACAACGACCAGAAGGCATACACCCCACACAGCGAACAGCGGTAGCAGCAGGCGCAGGCGCGGGACCTTGAGGCCCAAGATCTTGCGATTGGAGATGGAGAGTAGCTCGCGGTTTTCGGCTAGGTATCCGGCCAAGAACAATACGATAAAAATCTTGGCGAACTCGCCGGGCTGGATGGTGAAGCCGGCGATGCGAATCCACAGCTTGGAGCCCGAAATGGTGGTGCCGATAAAGATGGGCAGCATCAGCAAGATGATGCCGATGATGCCAAAGGTGTACTTGTAGCGCATGACCACATCGAGATTCTTGATCATCGCGAGCGTGCCCACCATCAGTGCCACCGAGACAAACAGAATGACGAGCTGCGAGATGGCGAGGGCGGGTGCCAGACGCGTTACGAACGTGATGCCGATGCCCGAAAGCACAAAGACGATGGGCAGGATGGCCGGATCGGCACCGGGCGCCAGGATGCGCACGGCGATATGCGCCGCGGCGAAGGCGGCAAAGAGACCGATCGGCACGGCGAGCGTTTCAAACGAGATGGAAGCGCCTGCGGTGAGCACGTACATCGCATACAGCAGGATGACGGGGAACGCCGAGGCGATGAGCAAGAGCATTTCGGTGTTGCGGCGACTCATAAGCGGCACTCCCTTTCTAATTCTTATCGGAGGCTTCGGCCTCGGCGGACTGTTCGGCGGTTTTTTCGGAATTCGATTTGGAAGTCGATTCCTGGTCGGTGTTGTCGCGAATCGTTTGCGCGTCGATCACCTGGCGGGTCTGTTCCTCATCGATTTGATGACGGTACTTGGAGATAGTGTCCTGCGCGTCGTCGACACTCGTTTGCGGAATGCCTGCTTTCAGACGATTCTGCGTGTCTTCGGGTAGGTCGGATAGCTTGATGGCGGTCGTGCTCTCGAGCCAGTGCAGCTTAAGGCCGAGCGGCTTGCCGGGAATGCCCCGGTAGACCGCGACGGTGTCCTTGTAGGTGCCCAGGTAATACGAGCCGGTGACGCCCGCGTAGGCCCAGATGGCTGCCGCCAGCACAAAAGCGATGCCCAGGATGGCGGCAATGGTGACGTTGCGGCGGCGAACACGCTTCGCCTCGCGCATGACGCCGTCGTCGACCAGGTCCACAACGACTACCGTCACGTTGTCGTGGCCGCCGGCAGCGAGCGCGGCGTCCACCAGGTTATCGACGCAAATCTGCGCCGTAGACGATTGCGTGGCGATGTTTTCGATTTCGCTATCGGGAATCATGCTCGAAAGGCCGTCCGAGCACAGGATCAGGCGGTCGCCCTCTTCGATGTGCAGGGTAAAGTGGTCGGCATACATGGCGGGGTCCGAACCCAGTGCACGTGTGATAACCGAGCGGTTGGGATGGACGCGCGCCTCGTCGGCCGTAATTTCGCCAGCGTCCACGAGCTCCTCCACATAGGAGTGGTCGCGGGTCACGCGGATGAGCGTGCCCTCGTGGAGCAGGTAGGCGCGCGAGTCGCCCACGTGGGCGATGGCGAGCATGTCGTTTTCGATATAGGCGCAGGTCGCCGTGCAGCCCATACCGGGCTTGCCCAGGCCGTTGAGTGCGGCCTCGATGACGGCGGCGTTGGCAGCTTCGACGGCTGCGGCTAGGCGCGCGGCGTCGGCAGCCTGTGGCGCCGTCTTGGCGATGGTCTCGACCGCGATGGATGAGGCTACCTCGCCGGCGGCGTGACCACCCATGCCGTCGCACACGCAAAAGAGCGGCGACTGTACCAGGTAGGAGTCCTCGTTGTGCGGACGCACGCAGCCAACATCGGAGCGGGCGCCCCACATGAGTTGCGTGGTGGTGCCGGCATCGTAGGTCGAATCGGTCTCGATGCGCTCGTCGGCCAGCGGCTCAAAACTCATGGTCGAACCAGGGTCCTTGAGCTTGGCCTCCACGGCGGCGACATCAATCTCGGCCGTGTCGCCGGGCGAGACGGCGTTGGCCTCGTTGCTCGGATCGTCGACTTTAGACGTGGCGGGCACTTCGGTTGTGTTGTCGGCAGGCTCTTCGTCTTGCGGGGCGACGGCTGCGGGCTCGGGTGCCGCGAAGTGCGCGGGCGCGGGCGTGCTGTGGGGCTGAGAGGCGCCCTCCGTCGCTGTGACGGGCATCTCTTCGGCCGTAGGCTGAACGGCCTCGGGCGCCGATGCGGCCGCGGGGGAGGATGCCGCCGCGGGTGCCGGTGTAGATGCGGGCTCGGGCGCTGCGGTGGGTGCTGGAACTACGGGAAACACCGGTGCCGTGGGCTCGGGGGCCAAAAACACCGCGGCGCTCTCATCGATTGCCGCGGCGACAGACTCGGCAAAGTGGGCCGGCGCAGGTGTAGTTTCCGGTGCCGAAGGTTGATCGGCAACGGCGTGCGCGCCGATGGGGGCATCGGTGGAATTATCTTCATCCTGGCCATCGATGGGCATCAGATGGTCTTGCGTTACATGCGAAAGAGGCAGGGAGAACACGGTGTCCTCGGGCTCAACGGGCGCAGGGCCCGCCGGGGCGGCATGAGCCGGCACGGCCGCGGGGGCAGCCAGCGCCTCGGACATGGTTGCGGACTTGTTCTCCTCGTCGATCATCGACGGTTCACCTTCATGACCACGTCGCCAATCTGGACTTCGTCGCCCTCGCGCAGCGTTGCGGGCTCCACCAGCTGGCGGCCGTTAACAAGGGTGCCGTTGAGCGAGTTGAGGTCCTCGATAATAAGTGCCGGGCCCTGCAGCGAAAAACGCGCATGCGAGGCAGAGACAAACGGCTCGTTGATGCAGATGTCAGATGACGGCGAACGACCGACGATGACGGGGCCAAGCATATCCACGTGAATACCGCGGATGCCGCGCGGGCCCTTGTCCACATCGATCGTCCAGATGGCAGAGTCGCGGCGCTGGCCGCGCACGAGCCCCACGCCGGTCTTCATGACGGCGAACAAGAAGATATAAAGCAAGACGACCAGTACGATGCGGCCTGCAAAAAGGACGATATCGATGTTCATAAGCGATTAACCCCTAAATTCAAAGGTGCTCAGGCCAAACGTTAGCAGATCGCCGTTGCGCAGCGGGCAGCGCGTGATGCGGCGGTTGTTGACGAGCGTGCCGTTGGTGGAGTTGAGGTCCTCGATCGACCAGTCAGAGCCGGTAAAGGTGAGCTGGGCATGACGGCGCGACACGTTGGGGTCGCGCAGGGCGATGTCGGATACCGAGCGCTCACGACCGATGGTCACCTGCGCGGAGGTGATGTTGTGGCTCTCGCCGCTCACGACGTCGACGAGTTGGGCGAGCGGACGCTGCGGGGCGCGGGGGCTTGCCATGTTGGAGGCGATGCTGGTCGCAGCGCCAAGGCCCACGGCGGCGCCAGTGGCAGCCGCTCCGCCCATACCGGCAAGTGCGTCGCGCGAGACGGTTTGCGGCACAGGGATGGGGGCTGCGGGATCGGGGACATTGGGTGCAAAGGGGTCGGCCACAGCGAGCGGGTCGGGAGTGGCAGCGCGGGGTGTCGGCTGCTGCTGGGGCATGGCGGCCGGGTGTTGCTGCGGCGATGCAAACTGCTGCTGACCGGCGCGGGGGGCGCTTGCGGCACGGCTTGTGGCCGAGCTGTTCTGTCCCAGGCCATTTTGATAGGCGCGCTCTTCCTCGTACAGACGGCCGAGCGTGGGAGCGTCGACGTTCTCGGCAAAGACCGAGAACTTGCCGGCGCGCAGCTGAGGGTCGATCATAAAGCGAACAAGGGGCTCGCCGACAAAGACGTAGCGGCGTTTTTCGGCCTGCGCCTTCACAAACTCGCGCACCTCGCGCGAAAGCTCGGGATAGAACGGGGCAAGCATGGGGTCGTCATCGGTGGCGATCAGGATGGTATAGAGCGCCGGCGCGGTGTTGACGCCGTTGATCACCAGAGTTTGATCCTCCATGTCGCGAGCAGCCTGCTTGGCAAGCTTCTTAAAGGAGAACGGGGCACGGGTGGCACCGAAGATGCCGGCCACGTGGTCCTCGAAGATGTTCAGGAAGTTCACGAAAGATCACTCTCCGTATAGGTTCTTTGGTATCCGAGCAAATACAGGCATATCCCAACGATTATAGAGGATAGGATTCCCGCAACCGCCGCCTTGGCGACGACCGTGCCCGCAAGGCTGGCAATTTCCATATGGTGTGCAAGACAAAACGATACGGCCGAGCCGATACCGGCGACGGCAATTGCGACGATGGCGGCGAGGTTTGACCCCTGCTCGGCGCGCTTGGCATGGGCATTGAGCAGCAGCGACGTTGTCGCGGCTGCTGCTGCAATCAGTGCGAAGGCGGCCCAGAGGAACGCGTCGCCCAGCGCTGCGGCGACATTGCCAAGCCCCAGCACGCCTCCCGTAGGGAGGGCAGCTGCGGCCAGGCGGGCAAAAAGCGCGCCTATACCCGTGGCGGCAGCGGCGCTTGCCGGGCCGAGCCAAAACGCCGCGAAGCCCGCGGCGGCCCCGGCGGCAAGGATGGCGTCGCCGGTTAGACAACCTAGCGCAAGCGCGCAGGTGAGTGCCGCGCTCGCGGCCGCTTCGGTGCGTCCCCAGGCAATCCACCATCCGGACATGGCGGCGGCAAAAATGACCGCGACCGGCAGCATCGACAGGATGCCCTGCTCCTGCATGGTGGCGTTGGCCATGAGCACCAAAAAGCCCACGGCCGAGATAGCCGAGCCGATCTGCGGTGCCAAGCCTGCCGCCGCGCCAATAGCGATGGCCGCGGCGACCAGCCCGGGAAGCGCCGCGACGCCCGCTGTCTGCATAAGCAAAAAGCTGAAGGTTGCACACGTTAGCGCCGAGATACCGCGCATGGTGTAATCGCGCGCGCAGCTCCAGCGCGTGCCCGCCCAACCAAGCGCGGGGTCGACTTCGATGGCGTTATCCTCGTAAGGTAGCGACTCCATATCGTCTGCCGCGTGCTCGTCGTCCGAAAGCTCGCTTACCATCTGCTCCAAGCTGCGACGGCCTTCGCGCACGCTCCCCAAGCCGGCAAGGAGTTGGTCGCAGAATGCCTCGATGCTATCGGGGCGGTCTTGCGGCATAGGGGAGAGGGCGCTCATGAGCGCTGCCTCGGCTCCCGGGGGAAAGTGCGGGATCAGCTCGCTGGGGTAGGTGGCGCCGCCGATGATGCGGTCGAGCGAGTCGGCAGGCGTTGCCGCCATAAAGGGGGCCCTGCCGCACAGGCCCTCGTAGATCACGCAGGCAAGGGCAAAGACATCGGCGCGCTCGTCGACCGTGCCGGTCTCGATATCGAGCTGTTCGGGCGGCATGTAGCCGATGGTGCCGCCGCGCGATCCGCCAAAGCCGCCGGCAGATGACAGCCGCGCCATGCCAAAGTCGGTGAGCTTTACATTGCCCGAGTGGTCAATGAGCACATTGGCGGGCTTTATGTCCAGATGAAGCACGCCGTTTGCATGGGCAAAGGTGAGCGCCTGACCCAACGCGTCGGCAATGGTCGCTGCCTCGTCAAAGGTGAGCGAGTGGCCGTCCACGCGATGCAAAAACTCGGCCAGCGACATGCCGTCGACATACTCCATGACCAGGTAGGCATAGGCGGTGTCATGCGTAAAGTCGATAACCTGCACGATATTGGGATGTTGAAGCATGGCGGCGGTATGTGCCTCGCGCAGTACATCCATGATGTCGCTGGCGGGCATGCCGGAGCCGTTGATAAGAGGGATGCGCTTAATGGCCACGCGACGACGCAGGTGCGTGTCGCGGCAAATCTCGATGGAGCCAAAACCACCGGTCGCAAGCGTCTCGAGCGGCTGGTACCGCTTGAGCAGCTCGCGAGAGCTGGTGCCCTCCAAAGGGACGTCCGGCGAGAACCGGGCGGTATGTTGCGAGAAAAGCGGCATGGCCAACCCTCGTGCGTTTAAAGTTCGTTTGCGAGCGGCGGGCGCGGGGCCGAGCCATTCGCGGTGGCATAGATGCTGCTAGTGTAGCACGCTCTGGTGCATGGGGAGGATAGCGGGATGCGAGGCTGCCTGTCTGACTTGGCCTTAGCGCTTCTTCTTGCCCTTCTTCTGCTTGCACTGCTTGCCCTTGTTGTCCTGGGGCTTGTCTGCCTTGTCTCCCTGCTTGGCCTCGGCTGCAGCCTTCTCGGCCTTCATTTTCTTCTTCTTGGTCTCGATGCGGAGCTTTTTGTTGATGCGCGCCTTAAGGAAGGAGCCAAACTGCTCGGCGTCGCCGCGAACAAAGGTGTCCTTGGGGATCGTCACGCCCTGGTCTGCGAACATGGCAACAAAGATGCGCTCGCCGTCGAGTACGTGGTCGAGCTTCTCAAACGGGAAGAACTGCGACTTGCCGCTCTTGCCCCAAACCATCAAGCCGTCCTCGTTGGCGGCGACGCGGCGATAGCGGCCACCCATGGACTTGTCGGCCTCGACGGCGTCGATAAAGTCGCGGGCGAGCGTGTGGTGCAGGTTTTTGCTCCACCAGGCCAAAAAGGCGCCGAACACGATCAGGACGACGCCAAACTTGATCCAGCTGCCGCCGGCCACCAACATGCCGATGCCGAGCAGCGCGGCAATTGCCGCGGCGACATACAGCGAGCCGCGACGCCTGGGCGAGGCGACCAAGCGGGCGAAGTCGGTGACGAGGTCGTTTTCGTACTGATACTCGTTGAGGTACAGGATGCCGTCGTCGGCTGCTGCCTGTTTCTCGAGCGCGACCTCGACCTGGTCGGCTGCTTCGGAGGGAACGAGGTTGCTCTCTGCGTCTGCCATGCTCTTTGGACTCCTATCGCGGCGGGCTCGCCGTACGGGTTATTATGAGTGCAGTATGCCGTGCGACCGCATGGCCGTCGCGGCAACAAAACTCAGTATACCCGGGGGAGCACCCATGGAATCGTTGTACCGAAAGTATCGCCCGCTCACCTTCGACTCCGTGGTGGGCCAGCAGCATATCGTCTCGACGCTCGAGCACGCCATCACCGAGGGACGCCTGTCCCACGCGTACCTGTTCTGCGGACCGCGCGGCACGGGCAAGACCACCATGGCGCGCATTCTGGCCAAGGCGCTGCTATGCCGCAATGCCGAGGCGGCGCGCGCCGAGGGCGCAAGCGGCTGCATGCCCGATGGCACTTGCGAAGAGTGCGAGCTCATCGCCGAGGGCAACCACCCCGATGTCTACGAGCTCGATGCCGCAAGCCGTACGGGCGTGGACAATGTGCGCGAGGAGATCATCAACTCCGTTAACTTTGCCCCGGTGCGTGGCAAGTACAAGATCTATATTATCGACGAGGTCCATATGCTCACGACGGCGGCGTTCAACGCGCTGCTCAAGACGCTCGAGGAGCCGCCGGCGCACGTGATCTTTGTGTTGTGCACCACCGATCCGCAAAAGATTCTGGAGACCATCCTCTCGCGCTGCCAGCGCTTCGATTTCCACCGCATCGGCAACGAGGATATCGAGCATCGTCTGTCCTACGTGTGCGAGCAGGAGGGCTTCGATTACGACGACGAGGCGCTGGCCATCGTGGCGCGCCATGCCAAGGGCGGCATGCGCGACGCGCTTTCCACGCTGGAGCAGCTGAGCGTTTTTGGCAACGGCGCCGTGCATGCGGACGATGCCCGCTCGCTTTTGGGCGAGGTTTCGGACCAGATCCTGGGCGAGTTTGCCCGCGCCATCGCCGAGCGTGATATTGCTGAACTCTATGGGCTCATTCGCGCACAGGTCGAGGAGGGCAATGACCTGCTTGAGCTGACGCGCGACCTGGTGGCGCACGTGCGCGACGTGTATGTGGCCTGCGTTGCCGGTACCCGTGGCGAGCTGTTTGAGGGCGGGGCCGAGCAGGCCGAGGCGCTTGCTGCCGAGGCCGCTGCCTTTGGCGGGCATCCGGCCGACCGTCTGGCCCGCGTGCTGACAGTGCTCGACGATGCCGCGTTGGAGATGAGGGGTGCGAGCGACGTGCGCCTGGTGCTCGAGATCGCCTGCACGCGCCTGGCGCGTCCCGAGGCCGATCTGACCATTGAGGCCCTGGCCGAGCGCGTGGCACGCTTGGAGGCCATGGTCGCCAACGCCGCGGTGCCGGCGAGCGTGGCTGCTGCTGGTGGTGCTGCGCCCGCGGCTGTCGCGGCTGCACCTGTGGCGACACAACAACCGACGCTGATTTCGGGTGCCCGAGCTGCCGCTCCGACGGCATCTGCCGCTCCCGCCGCTGCGTTTGCGCACCAGGGCGGCATGCCCTGGGACCGCGGCGCTGCCGCTCCGGCGGCCCAGCCCGCGCCGGCCCCCAAGCCCGCTGCGCCTGCGCCTCAGCCTGCCCCGGCTCCGATGCCCCAGCCCACCGCCGCTTCGGCTCCCGTACCTGCCGCTGCGCCGGCGCCTAAGCCCCAGCCCAACACTGCCGCTCAGGTTGCTGCCGCCGGCGCCGCCGAGACCCCTGCGGTCGAGGATGCCGGCGAGCTCCAGCGCAAATGGGTCGAGGTCGTCGAGCGCGTCAAGGCCCAACAACCTTCTTATGCGGCTCTCCTGTTGAACGCTCGCGCTACGGCAGACGATGGTTCTAAGCTCACGGTCTCGTTCCCTACGGCATTTGCTATCAAGATGCTCGGGCGTGCTGATACACAGGCGGTGTTTTTGCCGACAGTCAGTGCGGTCTTCGGTCGTCGCACCGTCGACTATGTCCTGGATGGGGGTGTCAGGCCGGCTCCTCAACATGAGGAGCATTCTCCATCTGTACGGGCTGCGGCATCTGCGGACCCGCAACCCGTGTCCTCGGCGGCCCCTGCATCCTCGAGCGCCAGCGCGCCGCAGCCAAAAGCGGCACCGGTAGCGGCACCGATCCCGTCGGTGACTGAACCCGCCGTGCCCAAACCGGCTGCTCCGATCCCCGCGTCCAAGCCCGCTGCCGCGCCTGCACCCAAGTCATCCAACCTGGCCAAGGCCCCCTGGCTGCGCTCCGACAACCCTGCCGGTGCTCCTGCCACGGGCAAGCTCCCGACCGAGCCCGCGCCCCGAGTGTCCGAGTGCGCGTCTGCTCCCAAGATTCAGCCGTCTGTACAGGCTGCGCCATGGGAATCCGAGCAGGTACCCTACGACGACGCCATGGTCGGCGGCTTCGCCGGCGATGCGAACGGGGAAGATCTTCCTCCGTTCGCCATGCCTGCCGCGGCGCCTGCGCCCAGCCCTGCCGCTTCGGCCGCAGCTCCCGCGGCTGCGACGTCCGCTCCTGCAAGTGACGACGCCCTCGCTGCCCCTTGGGAGTCCAGCCCCGGCGCCGGCAGTCCTTTCGGTCACCAGGGCGCAGCCCCGGGCATCCCGCAGACCGAGGACGAGGCCAAAGCCCTCATACGTAGTGTCTTTGGCCAGTCCACCATCTTCAAGCCGGTGGAGTAACTATGCGGGCGGGTATATACGCCGAGTTGTGAGACCTTGCATAATTCGACCTTGCATAGTCTTGGGCGGCGCGTCACGCTAGAGGACATGTACATCGACTGAGTTAGCGCGACCGCCCCGCTCGTATGCCCCGCGCCGTGGTACGATTTTTGAGTTTGAAAGTCCCGCCGTGCCCGGCTGCCCTTGCAGCTTGTCGCGCGACCACACGTAAAGGAGCCATCATGGCCGGTATGAACATGCAGCAGATGATGAAGCAGGCCCGCAAGATGCAGGAGCAGCTTGCCGCCGCGCAGGAGAACCTCAAGTCCCAGACCGTCGACGCTTCTGCCGGTGGCGGCATGGTCAAGGTGACCGTTAACGGCGAGATGGAGCTCGTCAACCTCACCATCGACCCCGATGCGCTCGATCCCGAGGACGTCGATATGCTGCAGGACATGATTATGGCTGCCGTCAACGAGGCCGTCCGCGGCGTCAACGAGCTCGCCAACAAGCAGATGGGCGCCATCGCCGGCGGCCTCAACATCCCGGGCATGCCGTTCTAAGACGCGCACATATATGAGTGCCAACCATAGTCTGCAAAAACTGCTCGATGAGCTGGGCCGTCTGCCGGGCATTGGCCCCAAATCGGCCCAGCGCATCGCCTACTACCTGCTCGAGGCCGACGCCGAGGAGGCGCGCCGCCTGGCCGAGGCCATTCTAGAGGTTAAGCAGGAAGTGCATTTTTGCAGCCGCTGCTTTAATTACGCCACCGCTGACGAGTGCTCCATCTGCCAAGACTCGATGCGCGACACCACCCGCATCTGCGTGGTGGGTGAGCCGCGCGATGTCCAGGCGATTGAGCGCACGGGCAGCTACCACGGCCTCTACCACGTGCTGGGCGGCGTGATCAGCCCCATGGACAAGATCGGCCCCGAGCAGCTGCACATCCGCGAGTTGCTGGCGCGCTTGGGCCACGAGGACATCCACGAGGTCATTATCGCCACCAACCCCAACATTGAGGGCGAGACCACGGCGAGCTACCTTGCCCGCACCATCAAGCCTCTGGGCGTCGAGGTGTCGCGTCTGGCGAGCGGCCTGCCCGTGGGAGGCGACCTGGAGTATGCTGACGAGCTTACGCTCGGCCGTGCTATCGAGGCCCGTCGTGCGATCTAGGCGGCGTCAGCTCCGCGGCATGTCCCGTCGGCCTGCCGCACGGGGCGCTCATAATTGGGCACGCGTTCATGCATTTGTTGTACAACAAACCTGCTTTTCATCCGCTTATCGCGTGGATGGGTCCACTCTCACCTCGTATTTGCCCATTCGTTGCACAACCTTTTGAGTTCGCTGATACACTCAAATGTGGATATGAAAGAATACGCCGCTTTTAAGCGGCGTGTTTTTGTTGGAGGAGAACGCATGCGGCCCGCTAGCACTCAGACAAAGCATGGCGCCGCGGTGCGCATGCGACGCCGGCTGGGCCTGGCGCCTCGGGCGTACGTGCTGCTGTCTTGCTCGCTTGTACTGGTCATAGCCGGTGTTTCGGCTTATGGCATGACGGTGCCGTCCATGGTACAGGCGTATGCTGCGCGCGAGCTGCATATTGGGCGCAAGGCCAAAAGCGACTTGGGAACGACAACCGGATATGCGTGGGCGAGCGTGGTCTCGCATGTTGTGTTCGGTGGCGACGATGCGGACAGTCCAGAAACATCGGACAACGAGGTTACGCTGGCAAACGGCAAGACCATCGTGCTCACCAACACCAAGGTCATTACGAAGCTTTCCAACAACAGTGTGGCTTCTGTCGTCAATAAGGCCGAGCAGCAGAAGGGGCAGGACGCCCAACAGACAGGCCAGCCCGGCGGTTCGGGTTCGTCTGGCTCCAGCTCCGATTCGTCGGGCGGCGGTTCCGGTTCGGGCTCCGCCTCTGGCGGTGGATCTTCGAGTGATGGCTCGACGGACGGCGGTGCCGGCGGCGACACGGGCTCGGGTGGTCTCTCGGCTGCCGAGGAGGAGAGTATTCACAGCTGGCTCGTGACCAAATACAACATGCTCGATGGCTATGTCGCCCGCGCCAACAGCGTGGTTTCGACCTATAACGCTACGGGCGATACCGGACCGTGCGATAGCCTGACCAACGATATGTTTGTCATCCGTGCCGAGTTTGGCCGGCAAACGTTTTCTCCCAAGTCAAAGTGGTATCAGCAATACGCCAACCTATGGGGTTGCTACACCAATCTGTGCCAATGGGTGGGGCATTATGGCGATGACGACGTCGCGCTCAACAACTTCAATACCAAAGTGGCGGCGATCGCCCTATGACGAATAGCCTTGCTTCTGTGGCAACCCAGTCGCTCAGCCGTGACCCTATGGTGGGCCTGCGCCTGGCGCGCGTTGGAGGGTTTGAGCCCGCCATTGCGCTGGGCCCGGACGAGCTTCCCGCCTACCTGCGCCGTTTTACGATGCTGTTTGCCGATGACGCCACCATGCGCCGCGGCGGTATCGGCCGTGTGACGCGTGCCGTCAACGCGCAGGGCGAGGCCGTGGCACTCAAGCAGCTCATCTTGCCAACGCGCGACGAATTTGATGACGATGTCGCCCACGAGGCGCTGGTCACCAAGTTCAAGGCGGCGTTTCGCGAGGAATACGAATGCCATCGCGCCCTTTCGGGCCTTAGAGGCTTTCCCCGCCTGTATGGATGGGGCGAGGTTGACGGCGTGCCCGCGATTGTCATGGAGTGGGTCGAGGGCGAGACGCTCGCTCGCCTGCGCTCGCGCCTTGCCGTGGACGAGGCCGGGCGTCTGTCGCCGCTCGTGGCGGCGCGCCTGGGTCGCGACCTGTTCGATCTGCTCTGCCGCATGAGCTTGGTAGGCGAGGGGTTCGTCCATCGCGATATCTCGCCCGCTAATATTATGGTGCGCACGGCGCGCCTGCCGCTCGACCGACAGCTTGCCGAAGGCACCTTCGACCTGTGCTTGATCGACTTTGGCTCTTCGCTGGCGCTCGAGCCCGCCTCTGCGGTGGCCGGCACCGGCGGCAAGGCGTCGTTTACCGAGCGCTATGCCACGTTGCGCCGCGCGACGGTGGCCTACGCCCCGCCCGAGATGCTCACCGACGATATCCCCGACCTGCGCATGCTTCGCATGTCGCCGGCAATCGATGTGTATGCAGCGGCGAGTACGGTCTACGAGCTCATCGCCGGTGTCGCGCCGTACGAAGTAGCGCCGGGTGCGTCGGGTACTTCGGGCTCGCGCAAAAAGACGTGCGATATCGCCAGCCCTTATCGCCTCAAGATGGATACGCTGCCCGATTATCCCGTTGGCGCCCACGCGCCCGGCTGCGACTTGACGCAACTGCTGCGACGCGAGCCCGATGTGGCACTTGCCGCGGCCGAACAGGCTCAGCAGCTCGGACTCGATCCAAATTCCGAGGATCTGCGCGATGCGCTGGCGTTTGTCGATGCCCAGTTGTTCGACGTGGTCATGGCCTGCCTGTCCTGCCATCAGGAAGATCGTCCCGAGCCGGCTGCGGTGGAGGCGGCGCTCTCGGCATTTTGCGACCACTATGCGCAAAATGTCGCCCGCTCGATTCGCGCCGAGCCGCTCATGCCGTGCCCGATGGAGGTATCGGGGCACACGGCCCGGCGTGCGGCGATGGTTGGTGCGACGGCGGTATGCGGCGTGCTTTGGGCTGTGGTCGTGGTATCAGCTGCGCTGTTGGCGTCGGGCGCCCATGTGACGCTCGTCGTAGGACCGCTTATGTGGTCCGGGAAGCTGCCGGCCATTATCGCCGCACTGGCGTTGGCACCGCCGGGCATGGTGGGCATCGCTGCCGGCGCCATGGCACACGATCGTCGCACGGGGTTCCTGCATGGCGTACTGGCGCTTTCTGCCTGCGAGGTTCCGGTGCTGATCGCGGTTGCATGCACCGTGTTTTCCCAGCGCGCCGTAGCGAGCGGCTTCGTTGCCGCCTTAATTGCAACCTATGCGCTCACGTGGTTTTTGCTGGCGATGGGGTTTGCCTTCGAGCTTCCCGTCGTGTCAGCGCGACGTGCGAAAATTTCCATGGCGACGCCGCTTGCCGGCGGAGCCGCGGCTGCTCGCGCCTTTGGCGGGCCGGCCGAAGCATCCGACACTATCTCTGCGACCAAGGAGGGCTAAGCCATGGCTTCTCAAGCTGAGCTCACCCCGTGCGGGGCAATGTTTGACATCTTTAAGCGCGCAGCGCACCTGAGCCATATCGAACTGTGCGGCCTGGTGCTCTCGAGCCGCCCGCTCGTCGACGGCCGTAGTCCGCAGAGCCGTGCTGCCGATCGCTCTTGGGTTTCGCGCTTTATCGTGCGCGCGCCGGTCGGCACGCTGCAGGAACGTTATTTTGCCGATTACGGCACCTCGGCCGCGCGCATTATGTCGCAGCTGGCCCTGCGCCGCCGCAATCCCATGGACGCCGCGGCCGTGACCAACATGGTGTGCGGCCCCGCTGGCGAGCCCATGGTGCGGGCACTCGAGGAATGCCATCAGGACACGAATCTCTATCGCAATGCGCTCGAGCGCCTGTCGCAGGCGGCTGAGCTCATGCCCGCCGAGCGCGCCGAGGCCATCCTGGTGCTGTTTGTCGCCGTGGGCTGCTCGGCAGATGTCCGCTCGTCGGTGACCTATGCCCTCGACTACGCTCATGCGACCTGTGGCGGCGCCACGTCGACGCCGCGCTCGCTGAGCACCTCGACGGTCACGGGCGAGCACGAGGCGGCGCCTGCGCACCCGTTGGGACTGCTGCGCGTGCAAAACGGCTACGTGGTGAGCGCCCCGCGCTGGATTCAGCCGAGTGAGGAGGGCGTCGAGATCGGCGCGCTGGCGACGGGGGAGGGCGATATCACCGATGTGGGCGATGACGTTTCGGCTCGCCATGCCCACGTGTGGTGCGATGACCAAAATGTCTGGTACGTCGAGGACCTGTCGTCCACCAACGGAACTGTGGTGGTAAACGGCGCGACGAACGTCTGCACCCAGGTCGAGCCCGGCCGCTCCGCTCAGCTCAACCCCGGTGACGAGCTCAGGCTCGGAGAATCCACAACCTACGCCATCCTCCTCGGCGCCCTCTGACTCATCTCCTAAATAAGTTGCGGTGAAATAGGGACTGTTTAAGACTGCGGCCGGCAAAAACAGTCCCTATTTCACCGCAACTGCCATTTGGTCCCTCGGTGACGGAAGGATAATTTTTGCCCTTGATGGTCGCTCGGGGTAAACCTTTACCGCCCGCCTATATTTGTCGAAATTACACTTGACGGCGGGGTACAATAAACCCGCATGCGGATTTCCGTTGCGGGCGCTTCCCATCACCGGGGCGTGCCCGGGAGCATCCGGCATGCGGCCTTTGCGGCGCTCGATCATGTGCAAGACGGGTAGCTGGGCCTGTGGGGCGCGTGCAGCCCTCCTCGCCTCGGCATGCCTTCTCTCCACGCCATGTACCTGCTGCTGAGTCCGCCTGTCAGATGACTGGAAGCAACAGCGAAAATCCCATCACGCCAACATCCCGGTAATCGCCGGGGCCTGTATACCTATATGAGAGGAGAGGGGTATATGGCGCGTAAGTTTAAGTCTATGGACGGCAACGAGGCGGCCGCATATGTTTCGTATGCGTACACCGAGGTAGCGGGAATTTATCCCATTACGCCGTCCAGCCCGATGGCCGACCATGTCGACCAGTGGGCGGCCCAGGGTCGCAAGAACATCTTTGGCACCCCGGTCAAGGTCGTCGAGATGGAGTCCGAGGCGGGTGCAGCCGGTACCGTTCACGGTTCGCTGGGCGCCGGTGCTCTGACCACCACCTACACGGCTTCTCAGGGCCTGCTCCTGATGATCCCGAACATGTACAAGATCGCGGGCGAGCAGCTCCCGGGCGTCTTCCACGTCTCCGCGCGTTGCGTCGCTTCCCACGCCCTGAACATCTTTGGCGATCACTCCGACGTCATGGCCTGCCGCCAGACCGGTTTCGCCATGCTCGCCGAGGGCAACGTCCAGGAGGTCATGGACCTCTCGCCGGTGGCTCACCTTGCCGCCATCGAGGGTAAGACCCCGTTCCTCAACTTCTTCGACGGCTTCCGCACCAGCCACGAGATCCAGAAGGTCGCCATGTGGGACTACAAGGATCTTGCCGAGATGTGCGACATGGACGCCGTCCAGGCTTTCCGCGATCACGCGCTCAACCCTGAGCACCCGCACACCCGCGGCAGCCATGAGAACGGCGACATCTTCTTCCAGAACCGCGAGGCCTGCAATAAGGTCTACGACGAGCTCCCTGCCGTCGTCGAGGGCTACATGAAGAAGATCAACGAGAAGCTCGGCACCGATTACGGCCTGTTCAACTACTACGGCGCTCCCGATGCCGATCGCGTCGTCGTGTGCATGGGCTCCTTCTGCGACGTGCTCGAGGAAGTCATCGACTACCTCAACGCTCACGGTGAGAAGGTCGGCCTGGTCAAGGTTCGCCTGTTCCGTCCGTTCTCCATCAAGCACTTCGTGGACGTTCTCCCCGAGACCGTCCAGAAGATCGCCGTCATGGACCGCACCAAGGAGCCGGGTTCCATCGGCGAGCCGCTCTACCAGGACGTCGTCTCCGCTCTCTACGAGGCCGGCAAGACGGGTATCAAGGTCGTCGGCGGCCGTTACGGCCTGGGCAGCAAGGACACGCCTCCCGCGTCCGCGTTTGCCGTCTTCGAGGAGCTCAAGAAGGACGAGCCCAAGCGCGAGTTCACCATCGGCATTGTCGATGACGTGACCAACCTGAGCCTGCCCGAGGCCGAGGATGCGCCCAACACCGCAGCTCCCGGCACCATCGAGTGCAAGTTCTGGGGTCTGGGTGGCGACGGTACCGTCGGCGCCAACAAGAACTCGATTAAGATCATCGGCGACCACACCGACAAGTACGTTCAGGCCTACTTCCAGTACGACTCCAAGAAGACCGGCGGTGTTACCGTCTCGCACCTGCGCTTTGGTGATTCCCCGATCCGCTCGCCGTACTACGTGACCAAGGCCGACTTTGTCGCTTGCCACAACCCCAGCTACATCGTCAAGGGCTTCAAGATGGTCCGCGACGTCAAGCCTGGCGGCACCTTCCTGGTCAACTGCCAGTGGAGCGACGAGGAGTTCGCCGAGCACATGTCCGCCGTGGCCAAGCGCTACATCGCGAACAACAACATCAACGTCTACCTGATCGACGCTATCGACCTGGCCGCCAAGGTTGGCATGGGCAAGCGCACCAACACGGTGCTCCAGTCCGCCTTCTTCGCGCTGGCCAAGGTCCTGCCCGCCGAGGACGCCCTGCAGTACATGAAGGACGCGGCTACCAAGTCCTACATGAAGAAGGGCCAGGCCATCGTCGACGCCAACCACAAGGCCATCGATGCCGGCGCTACCGCCTTCCGTAAGTTCGAGGTTCCGGCCGACTGGGCTACCGCCGAGGACGCCGCTCCTGTCGAGCTTTCCGAGGAGACCAAGTCCGCTATCGCCCAGCAGGTCAAGAACCTGCTCGAGCCCATCGATCGCATGGATGGCGACAGCCTGCCTGTTTCCGCCTTCGTCGATTGCGCCGACGGCCAGTTTGAGCTGGGCGCCTCCGCATACGAGAAGCGCGGCGTCGCCGTGGTCGTTCCTCACTGGGACGAGACCAAGTGCATCCAGTGCAACCAGTGCGCCTATGTGTGCCCGCATGCCACCATCCGTCCGTTCGCGATGACCGAGGACGAGGCTGCCGCCGCGCCCGAGGCTACCCGTACGCTCGACGCCATGGGTCCCAAGGCCAAGGGCATGAAGTTCACCATGGCCGTGTCCCCGCTCGACTGCATGGGCTGCACCAACTGCGTCAAGGTCTGCCCCAAGGGCGCCCTCGAGATGGTTCCCGCCGAGCAGGAGATGGATCAGCAGCCCGTTTGGGACTACATGGTCAAGAACGTCTCCGAGAAGAAGGAGCTCATCGCGGCCAACGTCAAGGGCAGCCAGTTTAAGCAGCCCTACCTGGAGTTCTCCGGCTCCTGCGCCGGCTGCGCCGAGACCGCTTATGCACGTCTGGTGACCCAGGTCGCCGGCGACCGCATGTTCATCTCCAACGCCACCGGCTGCTCCTCCATTTGGGGCAACCCCGCTGCCACCGCTCCTTACTGCAAGGACAAGGACGGTCACGGCCCGGCGTGGAACAACTCCCTGTTCGAGGACAATGCTGAGCACGGTCTGGGCATGGCCATCGGTTACGAGGCCGTCCAGAATAAGCTGATCGCCGCCACCCAGGAGCTCATCGCTGCCGATGGTCCGTCCGACGAGCTCAAGGCCGCCGGTCAGGCTTGGATCGACTCCGTCAACGACGTCGAGGCCTCCAAGACTGCTGCTGCCGCCTACGTTGCCGAGCTCGAGAAGTGCGGCTGCGACGCTTCCAAGGCGATCCTCGCCGACAAGGCTTACCTCACCAAGAAGTCCTTCTGGATCTTCGGTGGCGACGGTTGGGCCTACGACATCGGCTTCGGTGGTCTGGACCACGTCCTGGCTTCTGGCCACAACGTCAACGTCTTCGTCTTCGACACCGAGGTCTACTCCAACACCGGCGGTCAGGCCTCCAAGGCTTCGAACCTGGGCCAGGTTGCTCAGTTCGCCGCTGCCGGCAAGGTGACCAAGAAGAAGTCTCTGGCCGAGATCGCTATGAGCTATGGTTACGTCTACGTGGCGCAGGTTGCCATGGGCGCCAACCCGGCTCAGACTCTCAAGGCCATCCACGAGGCCGAGGCCTATGACGGCCCGTCCCTCATCATCGGCTACAGCCCCTGCGAGATGCACTCCATCAAGAAGGGCGGCATGCAGAACTGCCAGGCCGAGATGAAGAAGGCCGTCGAGTGCGGTTACTGGAACCTCTTCCGCTTCAACCCCGAGGCTGCTGCCGGCAAGAAGTTCTCGCTCGATTCCAAGGAGCCCGCGGGCGGCTATCAGGAGTTCCTGATGAACGAGGCCCGTTACGCTTCGCTGACGCGTTCCTTCCCCGAGCGCGCCGAGGAGCTCTTCAAGGAGAACGAGCAGGCCGCTATGGACCGCTACGCTCACCTGCTGAAGCTTAAGACGGTGTACAACGAGGCCTAGGTCTCCCACCGCAGGATCTGAGGGCTAACCTTCGCGGACGTCCTCGGACATGAAAGAACCCCCGCTGCGCACTGAACTGCACCCCAAAACTTGGACGGCTTAAATAAGAACTACGCCGCAAGGGACTGTCTCCGGAACTCCTCCGGGGTCAGTCCC